>NZ_JBHIOG010000023.1:0-1319 GCF_042195435.1 Bartonella sp. CL162QHHD | reverse complement strand
TACTATTGGAGCCTTCTCCCATTAATGGTTCAATATCAAGCGCTTTAGACGCTTCATAATTTAATCTCTTTGACCAAGCTTTCACCGCTTGAGCATCATTAATAGGTATACGTGTTATTGCCATTGATTTTACCTTTCTTTGCTATAAAAAAACCGGCTTAAAGCCGGCAAAAACCCGCATTAAAAGCGGATTACGTTATGCACCTAGACTATAATCAGCCATCGCGCCCCATTAACTTATCAAAAATGATTTGATTCTTAGGATTGCTATACCATTCTCCAAATTCTTTATCAGACATATTTCCAATAGATTCTAAAGTCATAGGACCCGTCACGCCCCCTCCACCAGATGCTGTTAAGGTTCTCGCAGAATTCTGCCGGCTTTGAAGTTCTGCAACCTGATTATTCGCTTGAACCCCTTGGTTCTGATAGCCAAGATTTTGCGCTATTCTATAAATCTCTTCTGCCGGATTGAGATCTCTTTGTGCACAAGTCGCTACAATCGTACGCAATTCATTCCTTATGATCTCAGAAATTGTGTTTGGATCTGCATACTCAGGATAAAGTGACGACCAAGAACTCAATTCCTTCGCACGCTTCTCATAAAGAAAATTTGCCGCATCACCAAAATCACTGGATTTATTTTGAAACGACTTAACAGAATTGTTGAAAAACTGACCAAGACGTATATCATGCTGCTGCTGTTCCTCAGCTTGTCTTAGCGCTTCTTTCTGTTCCCTAATATACGCATCTTGCTTTTGAATCTTATCTAGCATCCACGCCACTAAACGAACAGGGTCCTCACGTAGGTCTGGGGGTGCATTTTCACCTTCAACCATTGGCGTCTGGGATTGGGGTTCATAAAGCTTGACAAGCGCTTCACGAGCTTGTTTGGCTTGTTGCTCCATACGCTGCTGNTCATCATTATCAATCGTTTCACCATCATAAGTGCCGGCATCAAAAGAGCTCTCATCATCAAAGACCGGTGCTCCAACTCTGTAATCTTCATTCATAGCTTCATTCATTTCTGCATTCATTCTCTAACCTCTCTCAAATGCTTCTTCCTCTGTATGTTGCCGCTCTTTCACGCATGATTTGATTTTGCGCTCGTTCATTAAGAATACGCTCCCGTTCAAGCTCATGCTTCTGTTGCATCAATTCCGCTTCCAATTCTGCTCTCTTTTGACGCATAACCAATTCAATCTGCTTGCCTTGTAAATCCATCTGTTGCATCTGACTTTTAGCCGCAATATCTTGCTGCTTTTCCTGCAACTTCATTTCCTGCTCGGGGTCCATCTGCTGTTGTTGTGCCATTTGTT
>NZ_JBHIOG010000022.1:0-2593 GCF_042195435.1 Bartonella sp. CL162QHHD | reverse complement strand
TCCATAATCATAGCCATCTTCAATCGTTTCACTTTGTGTTGAGATATTAATTGCAGGCGTGTTCTCAACGGAAAAGTTGAAGTCACGCATATTGAAAACATTGTCACCAGCAGCCGTCTTTGCTGCTTTGATCAACGCAACAAATGTTTCTCTTATCGTCTCGCGGGGATGCATGGGGACTCCTGTCCAATTAAGTGTATAAAATGATTGACTAGGATTAATAATGATACTATTATTGGTTATGAACAATAAAGTTGAAAAAATAATTAGCTTGATGAAAGCATCACCAAAGAACATTAAGTTTTCAGATTTGTTGGCTGTATGTGTCTATTTCTTTGGAGAACCACGGAACAATGGTTCAAGTCATTTTGTTTTTAAAACCCCGTGGCTTGGTGACCCACGTGTGAATATTCAAAAAGATTCTGGTAACAAAGCAAAAGCTTATCAAGTCAAACAAGTCTTACAAGCGATAGAAAGGATGAAACATGAACAATAATCATTATACATATCGTGTTTTGTGGTCGCAAGAAGATGAGGAATATGTCGGATTGTGTGCAGAATTCCCATCCCTTTCATGGTTAGATGCTCAAGCAGAGAAAGCTTTAAAAGGCATTATGGACCTTGTTTCAGAAGTTGTGGAGGACATGCAACATAATGGAGAAGAAGTTCCTGTGCCTTTGTCACATGGTAAATACAGTGGTAAGTTTCAATTAAGAATACCACCAGAACTCCATAGAAAACTTGCAATACAAGCCGCTGAAAATGGTGTGAGTTTAAACAGATACATTTCTTCTAAACTTTGAATCTTTTAAAATTCTATACACATCAAAAGAAATTTAATTTTTATGAAAACCTCTAAATTAAAACAAATGCCCGTTTTTAAGACGGATGAAGAAGCAGAAAACTTTGTTGATACTGCAGATCTTACAGATTATGACTTAACTGGTTTTAAACCCGTTCATTTTGAGTTCTTACCTAAAGAAGCGTCTATGAATATTCGCTTGCCTCAAGCGCTTATGAAGGCTTTAAAGGAAAAAGCTAAAAATCAAGCTATCCCTTATACACGCTATGTTAGGCATCTGATTGAACAGGATTTACGAAAAAGTCATCGGAATTAACCCCCTCCCCATTTTAAGAACGGGAAGGGGAGTTCTATTTTTTAAATTAAGCAACCTTTTTAATGGGGCTCTCTAAATCTGATTCGTAAGCTCGCAATAAAGGTAACATAACTGTAGGAAACTCTGAATCGCCAAAATCTGTTAGAACTGTTAAGATTTTAAGTATATTTGGCACCTCATCTTGAAGTTTGAAAATCAAAGCTTTTTCTACCAAACTCATGATGTTAATCAGAGCTGTACACTCTTTTTCATTAATATTTTCATCATTAGAAAACTGATATAAAGCTATCCATAAATCGCATAAGAAGTCGATACTGGTGTTCATTGTACACCTCCATGGATTTGTTCTCTCAAACATGCCAATCCTTTTGGTGTGATTTTTGTTGAAGGGAGCACCTTTTCTGTACCATCCGGTCTTTGAATGGTGATAGCAGGACAGTCCATGAATCCTTTCTTGATCTTATCCTGATAAGGTAATAGAGGCGCCCCTGGAGCTCGTCGATACACCCAATCATGTTTACGCAAGTAATCCGATAAATCCTTAGGTCGTACTTCAAGCATCTTCGCTGCTTCAATAAGACCGAACAGCCCATCAGAGCGTTTTAAGCCTTCCAAAGCTTCTGCTTTTGGCTTGAGTGTGCTCACCTCATTTCTTAAGTCTTCTAATTGATTGATACTCTCTAAAAGGAGTTGCTTAATCGTAAGAGGATTCTCCAAAGCATTGGCAAGATTTATTTGTGGTGTCACTACTTGTTTTTCCAATTCTTGCCAGCGGTCAATGATTTTTGCACGTAATGTAGTGTTATAACCAGAAACAAGAATTAAACATTCACGCTTGGGGAGGTTATAGCAGTTTTGAGGCTTTCCCTGCTTGTCTAAATAGGTGCCCCCAAATTTGGGGAGACCTCCTTCAGTGTATAATTCTTCAAGTATTTTCTTAATATCACGCATGACATGGTCATGTCTTTTACCACACAACTCAGCAATTTCACGACTCGACATAGTCTGAGTGGTAGCACTATTAGCAACACTTTCTGTAATTTTTATAAGAGTGTTCATTATGAACTCCTTGGTAATAGACGTTTGTTAATGACACTCAATAAAGAGTGCCGGGCGCTAACAAACACGGTACCAAGTCCGTCGTTACGCTTTTCCCGCAAGGGTATTGTATAGCGTAACCACACCCGACAATATCATTATATGCGTGTAACATACAATGAGTCAAAGCCTTTAATGTGCGGAAAATAAACTATCTCGGTAGCTCGTCCGCTTGGTATTTAAGGTGTTCGTTAGGCACCTGATTCGATTATTCATATTGCTGTAATAATGTCAAGCTACTTCTGATAATTTTTTGATGTTTTTGTTGATTTCATCTATGAACGTTGAGAAGAGACAACGCCATTTAATCTGAACAGTTTTATAAAATCGGAAATTTTACTATAGCTTTTTAACTGAGCACTGTAGTGTGTAAATAG
>NZ_JBHIOG010000021.1:0-1655 GCF_042195435.1 Bartonella sp. CL162QHHD | reverse complement strand
TTCCCATTGTTTGATAAGCTCTAATCCTTCTTTCGATATCTTTCTCATCTGACGCTCCATAAAAAAAGCCCCACAAAAGTGAGGCGGCATAAAAATGTTTTCTTATGATCTCTATTGGCTATGCTCTTTGATCAGCTGCTCAACTTCTTCAACACGAAAGCCAAGTTGAAAGAGCGGCGCATATTCGCTTTCCTGTAATTCATACTGACAACGCTTTTCTACAAAATCACCATTTGAATCAAACGGTATGGTTGTTGTTAGACAAACCTTATGCGTGTCATCTTCAATCCCCTCTTCTCCTTCACTTAACTCCTTGACTAAAACCCAATAAAAACGCGTCTCTAAAAGAACCTCTAACCTCCTTACGGTTTCAGCCTTATCAAAGGAAAGCATATTCATATAATCTTCTTTGCTATTTAAATGCTCTGGATAATCTATCATCTACCCCTCCTAAATAAAATGCCGTGGATAACTACAGCCACGGGCGCCAGCCGATTCATAAATGGCATTCCGTATAATGATTGCACGCAGATGTGGATTGATATTCGTAGTATCTGACCAGTCTCCACCAGCCAACAATGCATACATATCTTTTTTAAACTGTACATTTGGTGAGGTTCCAGTTACCGTTTGCATGAAACAAACATCTTTCACAAATTGCCAAACATAACCGCAACCATCTTCACAACCGATATGCGAAACCATCCGTATATTTGCCGTATTCTTATAACCTCCAGAATGTTTTGGTGAAGGTGCTTTTTTGCCTTGAATCCCACCACCTTCATTGCTTCCATACATCGCGGAGGCAAATTCTGTATTATTGAGCAAAGCCTTCCTAACACGCAGCATATCGGATATGTGATCTGTTTGTAGACGGTTCGTCGTAATAGGAACATTATACGCCGAGCGGGTATTGTGACCCGTCCCTGACTGAAGATAAATATCAACCCAAAGATCTGTAGAGGGGTCATAAACCATTCCTTCTGGTGAACTATGCGGGCGGTGATTGAGACACCAAACTGAATTGGGTAAAATATCCCCTGCTCTATAACCAGACAATGGGTGACCGGAAATCGTACCAACATCCGCACAGAGCGTATGAAACCCTCCTATCTTTCGCGAATTACTCACTGTGTAATTCCTTGGATACGTAGAGTTTTCTGATAAAACAAGTTTATGAGACTGTCCTCCATCAGAAACCAAATAAACATAATAATCTTTGCCCACCGAAAGAGGAGGAACGCTTATTCTTGTATCTGCCGTATAACTTGCAACTAAAATATCATTGCCTAATGCCAA
This sequence comes from Bartonella sp. CL162QHHD, assembly GCF_042195435.1. NCBI lineage: Bacteria > Pseudomonadati > Pseudomonadota > Alphaproteobacteria > Hyphomicrobiales > Bartonellaceae > Bartonella > Bartonella sp. CL162QHHD. The sequence continues at coordinate 356 of NZ_JBHIOG010000021.1, read as the reverse complement.
GGTTATGCGTGTTCCTTTTTTCAAGGTTANTATCTGCCGTATAACTTGCAACTAAAATATCATTGCCTAATGCCAAGGTTATGCGTGTTCCTTTTTTCAAGGTTAATTCCGCTTTGCCTTTCGCAACAAGAAACGGTGTGGAAATTGAAAGAACCGTTAAATTGGACTGTTTCAGTAAATTGTTTACCTCTTCCGCTAGCACTTTTGTCTGTGAAGCTACTGTATGGGCTGTTGTTGCCGTTGCTAGGGAACTCTTGATACCTCCAAGCTCTTGTTTCGTCGTATCGGCTGTTGTTTTAGCTTCTTCTGCTGTCCTTTTCGCTCTATCAGCTACTTCCTTGGCTTTTTCGGCTTCG
>NZ_JBHIOG010000020.1:0-84736 GCF_042195435.1 Bartonella sp. CL162QHHD | reverse complement strand
TTCGTTTTGCTATTCGTGAAGGTGGTCGTACTGTTGGTGCCGGTATCGTCTCTAAGATCATTGAATAAATAATGCTTGTTGAGTGCTTTAATTATTAATGCACTTTGTATAACAGGGAAATAAAGAGCATGAACAGTCAGAATATTCGCATTCGCTTGAAAGCGTTTGATCATAGAATTCTTGATACGTCGACGCGTGAGATTGTATCGACTGCTAAACGTACCGGTGCAAATGTCCGTGGTCCCATTCCGCTTCCGACGCGGATTGAGAAGTTTACGGTCAATCGTGGACCGCATATCGATAAGAAAAGTCGTGAGCAGTTTGAGATGCGAACACATAAGCGTCTTCTTGACATTGTTGATCCAACGCCGCAAACAGTGGATGCGCTTATGAAGCTCGATCTTTCTGCTGGTGTGGATGTAGAAATTAAGCTCTGAGGTTTGAGGACAGAAGGAACAGACCCGATGCGTTCAGGTGTAATAGCACAGAAGCTGGGCATGACCCGTATTTATAATGATGCTGGTGAGCATGTGCCGGTGACGGTACTTCGTTTGGAGAATTGTCAAGTCGTTGCTCAGCGTACAGTTGAAAAGAATGGTTATACTGCTGTTCAATTAGGTGTAGGCTTTGCTAAGGTTAAGAATACTTCACAAGCTCTTCGTGGACATTTTGCTAAGGCTTCTGTTGAGCCTAAAGCCAAAATAGCAGAGTTTCGTGTGAGTCCCGACAATCTTCTTGATGTTGGTACTGAGATTACAGTGGAACATTTTGTTCCAGGACAAAGAGTTGATGTGACTGGTACCAGTATTGGTAAGGGGTTTGCTGGTGTTATGAAACGACATAACTTTGGTGGGCATCGTGCTTCCCATGGTAATTCGATCACACATCGTGCTCATGGTTCTACGGGGCAGTGCCAAGATCCTGGTAAAGTTTTTAAAGGTAAAAAAATGGCCGGCCATATGGGGCAAGTGCGTGTAACAACACAGAATATTGAAGTTATTTCCACTGATAGTGAGCGTGGTTTAATTTTAGTGCGTGGTGCTGTTTCTGGTTCTAAAGGTTCTTGGATTTTGATACGGGATGCTGTGAAGAAGCGTCTTCCTGATAATGCTCCAAAGCCTGCCGGTATTCGCCGTCTTGTGAAGGAGAAAGCGGAAATGGTTACTCCGGTGACGGAAACCTCTGAAGTTGAGGGAGCCTAATAATGGATCTTGTAATTAAAACTCTTGATGGTAATGAAGCTGGCAAATTAAAGGTTTCTGAAGCTATTTTTGATCTTGTTCCGCGTGAGGATATTTTGCAACGTGTTGTTCGTTGGCAGCTTGCACGTCGTCAGCAGGGAAGTCATCAATCCCAAGGTCGTTCTGATGTGTCGCGAACAGGGGCAAAAATGTTTAAACAGAAAGGAACCGGGCGTGCTAGACATTCATCTGCACGTGCACCGCAGTTTAGAGGTGGGGGTAAGGCACATGGACCAGTGGTTCGCAGCCATGCGCATGATCTTCCTAAAAAGATTCGTGCTCTTGGGTTGCGTCTTGCTTTATCTGCAAAATTAAAAGCAAAAGATTTGATTATTGTGGATGAGTTGACTGTTAAGGATGCTAAAACGAAGATGCTTGTTTCTCATTTTTCTAAGCTTGGATTTAATAACGCTCTCTTGATTGGTGGTAAAGAGATTGATATTAACTTTTTTCGTGCAGCCTCTAATATCCCTAATATTGACATTTTGCCTATTCAGGGAATTAATGTTTATGATATTTTGCGTCGCAGCAAACTTGTTTTATCAAAAGCAGCTGTTGAGGCTCTTGAGGAGCGTTTTAAATGACAGATCTTCGCCATTATGATATAATTATTAGTCCAGTTATTACTGAAAAGGCGACTATGATTTCTGAATATAATCAAGTTGCTTTTAATGTCGCGCCGAAAGCGACGAAGCCTGAGATTAAGGCTGCTATTGAAGCGCTTTTTAGCGTAAAAGTTAAAGCAGTTAACACGATAGTCCGTAAGGGTAAAGTGAAGCGTTTCAAAGGTATAGTTGGTCGGCAGAGTGATGTCAAAAAAGCGATCGTAACTCTGGCCAGTGGTCAGACTATCGACGTTTCGACAGGTCTTTAAGAGGCTCGGAGATAGGAATAATGGCACTTAAGCAATTTAATCCAACTACACCTGGGCAGCGTCAGCTTGTTATTGTGGAACGTTCTTGTCTTTATAAGGGAAAACCTATAAAGATGTTAACTGAAGGTTTGTCTTCAAAGGGTGGACGTAATAATCGCGGTCGTGTTACTGCTCGTTTTCAGGGTGGTGGACATAAACGTAGTTATCGGTTTGTCGACTTTAAGCGTCTTAAACGTGATGTTTCAGCAAAGGTTGAGCGTTTAGAATACGATCCTAATCGTACCGCTTTTATTGCTTTAATCCGCTATGAGGATGGGCAATTGAGTTATATTCTTGCGCCACAGCGTCTTGGTGTTGGTGATTCTGTTATGGCTGGTTTAAATGTGGATGTTAAACCAGGTAATGCTATGCCTCTTGGTAATATGCCTGTAGGCACAATTATTCATAATGTTGAGATGAAGCCAGGAAAAGGAGGGCAGATTGCGCGTTCAGCAGGTGCTTATGCACAGTTGGTTGGACGAGATCATGGTATGGCTATTCTTCGTTTAAATTCTGGTGAACAGCGTTTGGTTCCGAGTAGCTGTTTTGCAACTGTTGGCGCTGTTTCAAATCCTGATCATGGGAATATTAATGATGGTAAGGCGGGTCGGTCACGTTGGCGTGGTAAACGTCCACATGTTCGTGGTGTTGCTATGAACCCCGTTGATCATCCGCACGGTGGTGGTGAAGGTCGTACATCGGGGGGGCGCCATCCAGTATCTCCTTGGGGTAAACCTACGAAAGGTAAGCGTACGCGCTCCAATAAAGCCACTGATAAATTTATTATGCGTACGCGTCATCAACGCAAGAAATGAGAAAGGTAGTCTGAAGTGGTTCGTTCAGTGTGGAAAGGTCCGTTTGTTGACGGCTATCTTCTTGGTAAAGCAGAGAAGGTACGTGCAAGTGGGCGCAATGAAGTTATAAAAATATGGAGTCGTCGCTCTACTATTTTACCGCAATTTGTTGGTTTAACTTTTGGTGTTTACAACGGTAATAAGCATATTCCTGTTTCTGTTTCTGAAGAGATGGTTGGGCATAAGTTTGGTGAGTTCGCTCCTACCCGGACTTATTATGGTCATGGTGCCGATAAAAAAGCGAAGAGGAAGTAGGAATGGGAAAAGCTAAAGTTTCGCGCCAGCTTAAAGATAATGAAGCAAGAGCTGTCACGCGGACAATTCGTGTTAGTCCGCAGAAGCTTAATTTAGTTGCTGCAATGATTCGTGGTAAAAGAGTTAATGTAGCGCTCGCTGATTTGATGTTTTCACGCAAGCGTATTGCTGCTACTGTGAAAAAAACGCTTGAATCAGCAATTGCAAATGCAGAAAATAACCACGATCTTGATATTGATTCGCTTGTTGTGGCGGAAGCTTATGTTGGTAAGTCGATAGTGATGAAGCGCTTTCATGTTCGTGGTCGAGGGCGTGCTAGTAGAATTGAACGTCCATTTTCGCATCTTACTGTTATTGTTCGTGAAGTTACCGAAAAAGTGGAGGCCGCGTAATGGGGCAGAAGATCAATCCAATAGGACTTCGTCTTGGTGTTAATCGGACTTGGGACTCTCGTTGGTATGCTGATAGTGGTGAATATGGGCGCCTTCTTCATGAAGATTTGAAAATTCGTTCATATGTGCTTGAGGAGCTTAAACAGGCGGCTATTTCTAAGGTTGTTATTGAGCGTCCTCATAAGAAGTGTCGTATTACGATTCATTCTGCACGTCCTGGTTTGATTATTGGTAAAAAGGGTGCTGATATCGAAAAGCTTCGTCGTAAGCTTTCAGAAATGACGGATGCTGAAACTTCATTGAATATTGTGGAGATTCGTAAACCGGAGATTGATGCGACAATTATTGCGCAATCAATTGCTCAACAGTTAGAGCGTCGTGTTGCTTTTCGTCGTGCAATGAAGCGTGCTGTTCAGTCTGCTATGCGTCTTGGTGCGGAAGGTATTCGTATCAATTGTTCTGGCCGTCTTGGTGGTGCTGAAATTGCTCGTATGGAATGGTATCGTGAAGGTCGTGTTCCACTTCATACCTTGCGTTCTGATGTTGATTACGGTACAGCAGAAGCTAAGACCGCTTATGGTATTTGTGGTATTAAAGTTTGGGTCTTTAAGGGTGAGATTCTTGAGCATGATCCGATGGCTTCAGAACGTCGTGCTACGGAAGCTGATCAATCTGGTTCTTCATCGAATCGTCGCCGCGAAAATGCTTAGTTTTTGAGATTGAACTAAAATTTGGAGTAGAGAACAATGTTGCAGCCAAAGCGCACAAAGTTCCGTAAACAGTTCAAGGGCCGTATTCACGGTTCTGCGAAGGGTGGTACGGATTTGAATTTCGGTGCCTACGGTTTGAAGGCTGTTGAGCCGGAGCGGGTTACTGCTCGTCAAATTGAAGCGGCGCGTCGTGCGATTACACGTTATATGAAGCGTTCTGGTCGTGTGTGGATTCGCATTTTTCCAGATCTTCCGGTTACATCTAAACCGACTGAAGTTCGTATGGGTAAAGGTAAGGGAAGTGTTGATTATTGGGCTGCACGTGTTGCTCCTGGGCGCGTCATGTTTGAGCTTGATGGAGTTCCGGAAGATGTTGCACGTGAAGCGCTAAGGTTGGGTGCTGCAAAGTTGCCTATAAAAACGCGTTTCATCCAGCGTATTGCTGAATAATGAGGTTAAGCGATGAGAGCCACAGAATTACGGGCGCAAACGCTCGACCAAATGAAAGATGAATTGGCTAAGTTAAAGAAAGAGCAATTTAATTTGCGTTTTCAAAAAGCAACAGGTCAATTAGAAAAGACTGCGCGTGTTAGACAAGTTCGTCGTGATATTGCGCGTATTAAAACTTTTCTTCGTCAAAAGATAAGTGAAACTAAGGTTTAAGGAAATAAGAGATGCCTAAACGCGTTTTGCAGGGTGTTGTTATTAGCGACAAAAGTGATAAGACTGTTGTTGTCAAAGTTGAACGCCGTTATTCTCATCCGCTTCTTAAGAAGACTGTTCGGCAGTCTAAAAATTATAAAGCGCATGACGAAAACAACCAATTCAAGATTGGGGATCAAGTTTCTATTCAAGAATCTAGACCAATTTCGAAAGATAAATGTTGGATTGTTGTAAAAGACAATGTAGCGTAATGGGTTAAGTTTATTGTTTTAGAATTTAACAGTGTTTTTATCATTGATAAATTTGAAGGCGATGAATTTATCGTTATTTGGCAGGCAAATCCGAGTGTATAAAAGGTACAATCGGGTATATGTGTTAAGAGAAGGTGGCCAGTCATGATTCAGATGCAAACAAATCTCGACGTTGCTGATAATTCTGGAGCGCGTCGTGTCATGTGCATCAAGGTGTTAGGCGGTTCAAAGCGGAAATATGCTTCGGTCGGTGACATTATTGTTGTTTCGGTTAAGGATGCAATTCCTCGTGGCCGTGTTAAAAAAGGTGATGTTATGAAAGCTGTTGTGGTTCGTACTGCTAAGGATATTCGTCGCGCAGATGGTAGTGTCATTCGTTTTGATAGTAATGCTGCGGTTTTAGTGGATAATAAAAAAGAGCCGATTGGTACTCGTATCTTTGGACCTGTTCCCCGCGAATTGCGTGGTAGGAATCATATGAAGATCATCTCGCTTGCTCCTGAAGTTCTATAAGGAGTAAATGTTATGCAGAAGATTCGAAAAGGTGATAAAGTTGTTGTTTTGTCCGGTAAGGATAAAGGATGTAGTGGTGAAGTAATTAAGGTTAGTCCAAAAGAGAATAAGGCTTTTGTTCGTGGGATTAATATGATTAAACGTCATCAACGTCAAACGCAGAAGCAAGAGGCTGGAATTATTTCTAAAGAAGCTCCGATTCATCTGTCTAATTTGGCGATTGCTGATCCTAAAGATGGTAAGCCTACACGTGTAGGCTTTCGTATGAATGCAGATGGTAATAAGGTGCGTTTTGCCAAGCGTTCGGGAGAGTTGATTAATGGCTGAGGAAAGACAAGTACCGCGTATGAAAGCGCATTATTTTGAAGTGATTCGTAAAGCGCTTCAAGAGAAGTTTAATTACAGAAATGCGATGCAAATTCCGCGGATTGATAAAGTTGTAATAAATATGGGCATAGGTGAAGCAACTGCTGATTCGAAGAAGCCTTCCCTTGCTGCTGAGGATTTAGGGCTAATAACGGGGCAGAAGGCTGTTGTTACGCGTGCGCGTAATTCTATTGCGACCTTTAAGGTTCGTGAAGGAATGCCTCTTGGGGCTAAAGTTACATTGCGTAAAGATCGTATGTTTGAGTTTTTAGATCGTCTTGTTACGATTGCTCTTCCGCGGGTTCGTGACTTTCGTGGTTTAAATCCAAAGAGTTTTGATGGTCGTGGCAATTTTGCTATGGGTATTAAAGAACACATTGTGTTTCCAGAAATCAACTATGATAAAGTTGATCAAATTTGGGGCATGGATATTATCGTTTGTACGACAGCAAAAACGGATGATGAGGCTCGTGAATTATTGCGTGCTTTTAATTTTCCTTTTCGTTCGTAACGGCAAACATAGTGAGGTGAGATTATGGCCAAAGTAAGTGCCGTTGAAAAAAATAAGCGTCGTGAGGTGATGGTAAAGCGTTATGCTGCCCGTCGTGCACGTTTGAAAGCAATAGTTATGGATCAGAAGGTTTCTCTTGAAGAACGTTTTAAAGCTTCTGTTCAGTTGGCAGAGTTACCGCGTAATTCTTCGAAAGTTCGTATTCGTAATCGCTGTGAGGTTTCAGGTCGTCCGCGGGCTTATTATCGTAAATTAAAAATGTCGCGAATTGCGTTGCGTGAGCTTGGCTCTATTGGCTATATTCCTGGTATTGTAAAATCTAGTTGGTAAGAGGAGATTATTTAATGTCTATGTCAGATCCTCTTGGTGATATGTTAACACGTATTCGTAATGCACTTGGTCGTAAAAAAGGTAAAGTAGTTACTCCAGCTTCGAAGCTTCGTGCGCACGTTCTTGATGTTCTTCAGTCGGAAGGTTATATTCGCGGATATAGTCAAATTGATTTAGGTGATGGGAAAGCTGAGATTGAAATCGAATTGAAGTATTTTGAAGGGCTGGCTGCTATTCGTGAGATTGCACGTGTATCAAAGCCAGGGCGTCGTGTGTATGTTTCTGCTAAGTCACTTCCACAGGTGGCTAATGGCCTTGGTATTTCGATTTTATCGACTCCTAAAGGCGTCATGGCAGATCATGAGGCGCGTGAACAGAATGTTGGTGGAGAACTCCTTTGTCGTGTTTTCTAAGTTATGTCAAGAAAACGGAAGAAAAAGTAGGTTAGAACAATGTCTCGTATTGGAAAGAAACCCATTTCAATTCCTTCTGGAGTTACTGCTACTGTTGAAGGTCAGCTGGTTAAGGCAAAAGGTCCAAAAGGTGAGTTGAGTTACGTCGTCAATGATGAAGTCTTAGTCAAACTTGAGGAAAATATCATATCAGTTATGCCGCGGGATCAGTCAAAAGATGCGCGTTCTAAATGGGGAATGTCGCGCTCAATGATTGAGAACATTTTTTGTGGTGTGAAAGATGGTTTTGAAAAGAGGTTGGAGATTAATGGGGTTGGTTATCGTGCTGCTTTGCAGGGTAAGGATGTTCAACTATCTCTGGGCTTTTCGCATGATGTGGTTTATAAAGTTCCGTCGGGTGTTACTGTGACTGTTCCTAAGCCAACAGAAATTGTTGTTTCTGGAATTGATAAACAGCAAGTTGGACAAGTTGCAGCGGAGATTCGGGAGTATCGTAGGCCTGAACCTTATAAAGGTAAGGGTGTTAAGCATGCAGATGAACGTATCTTCCGTAAAGAAGGTAAAAAGAAATAAGGATTTTGTATTATGGTTTCATCTAAGGACATTATCCAACGTCGTGCAAGGCGTGTTCGTCGTAGAATTAAAATGGTTTCTCATGATCGTCCTCGGCTTAGTGTTTATCGTTCAAATCAGAACATTTATGCTCAAGTTATCGATGATTTGCGGGGATGTACACTTGTTTCAGCCTCTACTCTTGAAAGTGATTTAAAAAAGTCGTTAAAGAGTGGTGCTGATAAAAAGGCAGCTTTTGCTGTTGGTAAGTTAATTGCTGAGCGTGCGAAGAAAGCGGGTGTTAATGAGGTGGTTTTTGATCGTGGAGCGTATGTGTACCATGGTCGCGTCAAAGCTTTAGCTGAGGCTGCTCGTGAAGGTGGTTTGAATTTCTAAAATTTCTTATTTATGAATGAGTAAGGAGAGTTTAGAGTTTTTCGTTTAAGTTCTTCCAGTTTGGTGAGGGACTTTGTTATCGTGCTTCCGGAAAAGAAAAAGGAATGAGGAATGGCACAAAAAGAACGTGGTGATAGAGAAGAACGCGATAATGAATTTGTCGATAGGCTCGTTCATATCAATCGTGTTGCTAAAGTTGTAAAAGGTGGTCGGCGTTTTGGTTTTGCTGCTCTTGTTGTCGTTGGAGATCAAAAAGGACGTGTGGGTTTTGGACATGGTAAAGCCCGCGAAGTTCCCGAAGCCGTTCGTAAAGCAACGGAATCTGCAAAGCGTGGGATGATTTATGTTCCACTTCGGTCTGGGCGTACATTGCATCATGATCTTGAAGGTCGTCACGGAGCTGGGCGTGTTTTGCTACGTTCGGCTTCTGCTGGTACTGGTATTATTGCTGGGGGACCGATGCGTGCTATTTTTGAAGCTCTTGGTATGCAGGATGTCGTTGCAAAATCGCTAGGATCGTCGAATCCTTATAACATGGTTCGTGCAACATTTGATGCATTGAAACATCAAATGCATCCTAGAGATATTGCTGCTCAACGTGGTATAAAATATTCGACTTTGCAGGCGCGTCGTCGCCATTTAGTTGACCTAGAAGGGTAGTTTCTGAGATTATCAGAAAAGGAATTAGGAAATGGTTCAGAAAAAATCTCAGAGTAATAAAACTGTGACGGTGGAGCAAATTGGAAGCCCTATTCGAAACTCACAGATTCAGCGTGCAACCTTAAAGGGGCTTGGACTAAATAAAATGCGTCGTCGGCGCGTTTTAGATGATACACTTTGTGTGCGGGGTATGATTGCTCGGGTTCGGCATCTTGTTCGCGTTATAGATGAAGGTTAAGGGTTGCGGGAGTATTATATATGAAACTCAATGAACTGCGTGATTGCGAAGGCGCAATAAAAAATCGTAAGCGTGTTGGGCGTGGCATTGGTTCCGGTATGGGTAAGACTGGTGGTCGTGGTGTAAAAGGGCAAAAGTCACGTTCTGGTGTTTCCCTTAATGGTTTTGAAGGTGGGCAAATGCCTATCTATCGTCGTTTGCCAAAACGTGGATTTAGAAATTTCTTTGCCAAAACCTACAATGAAGTTTCACTAGGACGTATTCAGTTGGCAGTTGATGCGGGTAAGTTGAATATTGAAAAGCCTGTTGATATGATTGCTTTGAAAGAGTCTGGTATTATTCGTCGTGGAAAAGATGGGGTTCGTCTTCTTTCTGATGGTGATTTGAAGGCTAAGATTACCTTTCATGTTTCTGGTGCTTCACAAGCTGCTCGTGTTAAGATTGAAAAAGTGGGTGGTCAGGTCATTTTTCCTGATATTGCTCGATAATTTTTTTAATATGAATAGAGACCTAAAGAAGAATTATATTTGTTTTGTGGGATCTTTTGTGGAGACTTGTTTAAGTTCTGCATTTATTTGTGTATGCGTATGTGAATTTTAGGATTATACTTCTGTGATTTAAAGAACTGGAGTGTAAAGTGGAGACGTTTTATGGCATCAGCAGCAGAGCAATTTGCTTCCAATATAAACTTCGGTACCTTTTCGCGTGCAACTGAATTAAAGAAACGCATCTGGTTTACTCTGTTGGCGCTTCTTGTATATCGTTTTGGCACTTACATCTCTCTTCCAGGTATCAATATCGATGCTTTGCGGCAAACATTTGAACATCACGCGTCTGGTGTATTAGGACTCTTTAATATGTTTGCTGGAGGTGCCGTTGGGCGTATGGCTATTTTTGCGCTGGGTATCATGCCTTATATATCGGCATCTATTATTGTGCAATTGTTAACATCTATTATTCCTTCTTTGGAGACTCTTAAAAAAGAAGGGGATTTAGGTCGTAAGATTATCAATCAATATACGCGTTATGTAACAGTCGTATTGGCAATTCTACAAGCTTTTGGTATTGCGGTTGCGCTTGAAAGCGGTATAGGGTCGGGGCTTCAAATTGTTTTAGAACCAGGTCTTATGTTTCGTTTTTCTTCTGTTATTACACTTGTTGGCGGAACGATGTTTCTTATGTGGCTTGGCGAGCAAATTACGTCACGTGGTGTTGGTAATGGGGTTTCTCTTATCATTTTTACAGGGATTGTAGCCAACTTTCCTTCTACTTTTGCTCAGCTTTTGACAGCTCATAGTCAGGCTGATTTATCAACTTTTCTTTTAATAGGAATCGTTCTTATTGCTGTTTTGGTTATTGGGCTTATTGTTTTTATAGAGCGTGCACAACGGCGAATTCTTATCCAATATCCGAAACGTCAGGTCGGTAATCAAATGTTTCAAGGAGATATGTCGCATCTTCCTTTAAAGTTGAATACTGCTGGTGTTATTCCACCTATTTTTGCTTCATCTTTATTATTATTGCCTGCCACTATTAATAATTTTTCTGATAAAATGCCGCAATGGGTTCAGGAGATTTCTTATGCTCTTGGTCATGGACAGCCACTTTATATGATTGTTTATGCATTTTTAATGGCGTTTTTTTGCTTTTTTTATACAGCTATTGTGTTTAATCCAAGTGATACTGCAGATCAGTTGAAAAAGCATTCTGGTTTTATTCCAGGGATTCGTCCAGGTGAGCGTACAGCCGAATATATTGATTACGTTTTGACGCGTATTACTGTTGTGGGCGCTGTTTATATTATCTTGGTTTGTTTGTTACCTGAATTTATGATATCTGCATTACAGGTTCCTTTTTATCTTGGGGGAACATCCTTGTTGATTGTTGTTACTGTTACACTTGATACGGTTGCTCAAATTCAGGGGCATCTTGTTGCCCACCAATATGAAGGGTTGATAAAAAAATCAAAACTTCGTGGAGGTAGAAGGAATCGATGAGAGTTATTCTTTTAGGTCCTCCTGGAGCGGGAAAAGGTACGCAAGCAAAAATGTTGACTGAGGAATATAACATTCCTCATTTATCAACAGGGGATATGTTGCGTGAGGTGATTGCCAAAGAAACGGAGATTGGTAAAAAAGCTAAAGCTATTATAAGTTCTGGTGCTTTGGTTCCTGATAGTATTGTTAACCAAATCGTATCAGATCGGATTGATGAAGCCGATTGTGTAAACGGTTTTGTTTTGGATGGATATCCGCGAACTGTGGGGCAGGCGGAAGCGTTGCAACAGATACTGGATTCAAAAAATACGCGGCTTAATGCTGTTATTGAGTTGTGTGTTGATGAAGACGTGTTGATTGAACGTATGAAGAAGCGTGTTGAGGAAACAATAGCGGCTGGTGGACAGGTTCGTTTAGATGACAATCCTGTTGCTTTTGCAAAAAGATTAGTGGAATATCGTGAAAAAACTGCTCCCTTATCAAAGTTTTATTCAGAGAGGGGAATGTTGAAAGTTGTTGATGGAATGATTGGTGTTGCTGAAGTGACACGTATGATTAGAAGTTTTCTTTCATGAGATTTTTTTTAGAAATAAATGAAAAGAGTTGACTTTTGAGATGAAATCTATCAGAAGTAAATTTAATTTATTTTAGTGAAATAAGAGGATTCGGAAGAATTTTTTTCTGAGTCTATTTTTTTCTGTAAGGTATATCAGGTATTTTATAACAATTTGTCAAAATAACTAAGGAGAGTAGGCGTGGCTCGTATTGCTGGCGTCAATATCCCGACAAATAAGCGTGTAATTATTGCGCTTCAATATATCCACGGGATTGGACCAAAATTTGCTCAAGAAATTATTGAAAGAGTTGGCATTCCTTTGGGGCGTCGTGTGCATGAGCTTTCAGATGCTGAGGTGCTGCAGATTCGTGAGGCTATAGATCAGGGCTATCAAGTTGAAGGTGATCTTCGTCGTGAGGTTGCTATGAATGTTAAGCGTTTGATGGACCTTGGTTGTTATCGAGGATTGCGTCATCGCCGGTCTTTGCCTGTCCGAGGACAGCGTACACATACGAATGCCCGTACGCGTAAAGGTCCGGCTAAGGCAATTGCTGGTAAGAAGAAATAAGGGCCTTTGTGGAAGTTTTTTATATATTCTTTTTTCTTGTTTGATTTGTTTGACAAGGAAAAAAAGGTGGAGCTGCTGATGTTACGGCAGTGATGAGATCGTTGAAAGGGAAATTATGGCCAAGGAAGCCACACGTGTTCGTCGTCGCGAACGTAAGAATATTTCATCGGGTGTTGTGCATATTAATTCAACATTTAATAACACAATGATTACTATTACTGATGCTCAGGGTAATGCAATTGCTTGGTCATCTGCTGGGGCTCAGGGGTTTAAAGGTGCGCGTAAATCGACACCTTTTGCTGCTCAAGTTGCTGCGGAGGATTGTGCAAGAAAAGCGCAAGAGCATGGTATGCGTTCTTTGGAAGTCGAAGTTTGTGGGCCTGGATCAGGGCGTGAATCTGCTCTACGTGCATTGCAATCTGTTGGTTTTGTCATTACTTCTATTCGCGATGTAACACCAATTCCTCATAATGGATGTCGTCCACGGAAAAGGCGGCGTGTTTAATTGGGTGTTGTTTTTTGTTGTCGGAGATTTCTCTGATGTTCACATTGGTCGTTACGATTGAATGGTAACGGAACTAAAGAACGGGAATAAAAATATGATCCAGAAAAACTGGCAGGAACTTATTAAACCCAATAAGGTTGAATCATGTGCACATGATAATCCAAATATTATAAGTGTGATTGCTGAGCCTCTTGAGCGTGGTTTTGGTTTAACCTTAGGAAATGCGCTTCGTCGCGTGTTGTTATCTTCGCTTCGTGGTGCTGCTATTACTGCTGTGCAGATTGACGGTGTCTTGCATGAATTTTCATCGATTCCAGGTGTGCGTGAGGATGTTACGGATATTATTCTGAATATAAAAGAAATTGCGCTTCGTATGGAAGAAGAAGGGCCTAAACGTGTCGTCGTTTATAAAGAGGGGCCTGGTGTCGTGAAAGCGGGAGATATCAGTACAGTCGGGGATATGGAAATTCTAAATCCAGATCATGTTATTTGTACTCTTGATGAAGATGCTGAGATTCGTATGGAATTTATTGTCAACACAGGAAAGGGTTATGTTCCATCTGATCGTAATTGTGTTGATGATGCACGTATAGGGCTTATTCCAATTGATAGTCTTTATTCACCAATTCGTAAAGTTTCTTATAAAGTGGAAAATACGCGTGAAGGTCAAGTTTTGGATTATGATAAATTGACCTTAACGATTGAAACGAATGGTGCTGTTAATGGAGAGGATGCTGTTGCTTTTGCAGCACGCATTCTTCAGGATCAATTATCGTTATTTATTAACTTTGAAGAGCCACAGAAGGAGCCTATTGAAGAGGTTGATTCTGAGCTTTCTTTTAATCCTGCACTTCTCAAAAAAGTGGATGAATTAGAACTTTCAGTTCGTTCGGCAAATTGTCTTAAGAATGATAATATTGTCTATATTGGTGATCTGATTCAAAAAACAGAATCTGAAATGCTTCGGACACCGAATTTTGGTCGCAAATCGTTGAATGAGATTAAAGAAGTTTTGGCGTGTATGGGTTTACATCTTGGAATGGAAATTCCTGCGTGGCCGCCTGAGAACATTGATGATCTTGCAAAACGTTATGAAGATCAATATTAAAATTAGAATTTAAGGAGAGGGCTTATGCGCCATAGTAAGTCAGGACGCAAGTTGAATCGTACTGCCAGTCACCGTAAAGCGATGTTTGCAAATATGGCAACTTCGTTGATCGAGCATGAGCAGATTGTGACAACGCTTCCAAAGGCTAAAGAAATTCGTCCTATTGTTGAAAAACTCGTTACTCTTGGTAAGCGTGGTGGTTTGCATGCGCGTCGGCAAGCAATTGCAGCACTTCGTGATGCGGGAAAGGTTGCAAAATTATTTGATACGCTTGCGCCACGTTATGCATCACGCAACGGTGGGTATTTGCGTATTATGAAAGCGGGGTTTCGTACCGGTGATAATGCACCCATGGCTGTTATAGAGTTTGTTGATCGTGATGTTGAAGCGAAGGGTGCTGGGGATCGTGCTCGCATGGAGGCTTCTGAGAATGAAAAGGGAACATCTTCGTAGAGTTTTTTTTATTCTGTTGGATTTTTAAAGGCCGCCTTGTTTTGGGCGGTTTTTTTGTGAGTATTTTTAAGTTTATTTTAGTTGAGAAATAGGTGCAGAGAGAAAATTATAGAGTATTGAATTATCTTATTTTTATAATATTTATTGTTCGAATAGGTTGTTTTTATTCTCTATTATGAAATATTAATAGAGATCCTTAATTTGCGGGGATGCGTTTTTTTATTCTATTAATCTTCAACAGAATGTGCTGATTTTATAAGGAGTGGATTATGAGGTATTCTTTTTGGGTGCGGATTTTTTTTGCAATTATGATGCAGATATCATTTGATCATGTATATGCTCATGTTCCTCAAACACAAACAGAAATCACTCTTTCATTTTCTCCTTTAGTTAAAAAGACAGTTCCATCTGTTGTAAATATTTATGCAGCTCGACAAATTAGAGCACGATCACCTTTTGAAGGCGATCCATTTTTTGAGCAATTTTTTGGTCGTTTTCAAAATAAATTTCCTGTTCGTAAGCAATCGTCATTAGGATCAGGGGTGATTGTTGATGCACGTGGTTTGATTGTTACAAATTACCACGTCATTAAAGATGCAAGCGAAATTAAAGTGGCTTTTTCTGATGGGCGGGAGTTTGAGAGTAAGGTTGTGCTCAAAGATGAAGCGACTGATATTGCAATTCTTGAAGTTGAGGAAAAAGATGCTCAATTTCCTGTTCTTTCTTTGGGAAATTCTGATGCTGTTGAAGTTGGTGATCTTGTTCTGGCTATTGGTAATCCTTTTGGTGTTGGTCAAACAGTTACAAGTGGTATTGTTTCAGCGCAAGCGCGTACACGTGTTGGGATTTCTGATTTTGACTTTTTTATTCAAACAGACGCAGCCATTAATCCAGGGAATTCTGGTGGCGCTTTAATTGATATGAAAGGTCAGTTAATCGGAATTAATACGGCTATTTATTCGCGTTCCGGTGGTTCGGTAGGGATTGGTTTTGCTATTCCAGTTAATCTTGTAAAAGTAATGCTTAATACTGTTAAACGCGGTGGAAAATATTTTGTGCCGCCTTATATTGGGGCTTCTTTTCAAAATGTTACACCTGATATTGCTGGTGGTTTAGGTTTAGAACGTCCCTATGGTGCTCTGATTATTGAAGTTATCAAAGATAGTCCTGCTGAAAAAGCTGGATTGAAAGTAGGTGATGTTATTTTGAGTGTGCAGGGGGTACGCGTTGACAGTCCAGATAGTCTTGGTTATCGTTTGATGACAGCTGACGTTGAGCATAGTCTTGCCTTGGAATATTTACGAAGTGGAAAAACTTTAAAAACACAAATAACAGTTTCATCAATATCAGAAACTGCATTTTTAAAATCTGAAAAAATTACGGGTGACAGTCCTCTTGCTGGTGCTGAGGTGTTAGATTTAACACCGCAAAATAGTCGACGTTTTCATCTTCCTATATCTGCAAAAGGGGTTGTGATTACCAATCTTGAGGAAATGAGCAATGCAGCTGGAATTTTTCAGTCAGGAGATATTCTACGTGTTGTAAATGGCCATAAAATTCAAACAGTTCATCAGTTAAAAAAGGTTCTTATGCAAGGTCGCTCAAATATGTGGCAATTGGAATATGAACGTGATGGTATGTATATTCGCCAATTTATTCGTTGAGGTTTTTTTTGAAGAAAGATTTTTTTACTTCGTCGTTTGATTTTCAAGTTAATAAAAATCAGCCACTTGCAGAAAGAATGCGCCCTTGTTCTCTCAATGATGTTGTGGGACAAAAGCATTTGATTGGAGAGGATGGTTTGCTTTCACGTATGGCGGCAACTGGCTCAATTGGATCGATGATTTTTTGGGGACCTCCAGGGACGGGAAAAACGACCGTTGCACGTTTGTTAGCCCTTGAAACAAATTTCGCGTTTGAACAGGTTTCTGCTATTTTTACAGGAGTTTCTGAACTTAAAAAGATTTTTGAAGTTGCGCAGAGGCGTTTTATATCTGGGGATAAAACACTTCTCTTTGTTGATGAAATTCATCGGTTTAATCGTGCTCAGCAGGATAGTTTTCTTTCTGTGATGGAAGAGGGTACTGTGGTACTTATAGGTGCAACAACCGAAAATCCTTCTTTTGAACTGAATGCTGCCCTTCTTTCGCGTGCACGTGTTTTAACATTTCTTTCTCATGATCATGAAAGTTTGGACATGCTTTTGAAGCGTGCTGAAGAAGTGGAGGGAAAAATTCTTCCCTTGGATAATGATGCCAGAGACGTTTTGATAGAGATGTCTGATGGTGATGCGCGGGTAGCGTTAACATTGGCAGAGGAAGTTTGGTCTATTGCTCCATTGGGAGAGATTCTTGATGTTGTTGCTTTGCAAAAAGTTATTCAGCGTCGTGCGCCCATTTATGATAAAGGACGAGATGGGCATTATAATCTCATTTCAGCGTTGCATAAATCCGTTCGTGGATCTGATCCTGATGCTGCGCTTTATTATTTGGCACGTATGTTGGATGCTGGTGAAGATCCTCTCTATATTGGGCGAAGATTGGTTCGTATGGCTGTTGAAGATATTGGTTTGGCGGATCCTCAAGCTCTTGTCATTTGTAATGCAGCAAAAGATGCCTATGATTATTTAGGATCACCAGAAGGAGAGTTGGCTTTGGCGCAAGCATGTCTTTATGTTGCAACTGCGCCAAAGTCAAATGCAGCATATCTCGCGTATAAAGCAGCACTGCGTTGTGCGCGCAAAAATGGCTCTTTATCACCTCCTAAGCATATTCTTAATGCTCCTACGAAATTTATGAAGGAAGAAGGGTATGGAAGTGGTTATTGTTATGACCATGATGAACCAGACGCTTTTTCAGGACAAGAATATTTTCCCGAAAAACTTGGGCGTCAGAGTTATTATAAACCAGTTGAGCGTGGTTTTGAGCGTGAAATTGTGAAACGTCTTGAGTGGTGGCAACAGTTGCGCAAAAAACGTAAAGATCAAAATAAAATTTGAGTTGAAATACGTTTTTTATTGATCTCTTATGTTATTGTATGAGAAATTTAGCTTATATTTTAAACATTTATTGCATTGCTTGTAGAGATTTTTTTTGATATCTTCGAAAGTACATAGTTTTTCAAATTTAAATATATCATTCAACTTTTAAGCTGCTTTATTTTTTTTGGTTTTATTAAATAATATATTGACTTATAATAATAGACTGTTTCGTAAGTTGAATGAAAGTTTCAAATACCGTAAATTTCTCTCATCTCAAGTCTGTTATTTGTTGAATCAATCAAATCATTTACTTGCATGTTACAAGCAGGATTACCGTGTGATAAAAACTGTACAAGAAAGGACTAAAAATCCTTCTTATGAATTGTCTCAAGTGCCGAGAACTGTTGCAACATTGGGGGATGATAAATAGTGTGATGGGTGCCGGCTTTCTCCTTCCATAGAGTAAAGATGGTGGCGCCTAAAGGGTTTTGTAGTATACCACATTCATAGGTGTTGTCACAAAACGAGCTTAGAAGTTTTGAGAGATGTTTCTTAAATCAAGTGTATGAATATGCAACACAATGGCGTTTTGTTCTTCGATGCAATAGGGTATGAGGTTGATTGATGATGCGTTTTTTTGTGATCAATAGCAGGAGAATTCTTAGTCTCTCAAGTATTTAATCAAAGGGATAAGCAGAAGGGCTGTAGAACATTGTGTTTAAAATTAAATTGTTCCTTTTCTAGAGAGATATAAATATGTTAACTATGCTCCCATAGAGATATTACTTTATTAGAGTTTATTATGTGTCATAAGATAAGCAATGCCAATTCTTTATTGTGATGGTCATGAATGTTTATGGGCATAATGTGGAGATAGGAATGGAAATAGTCTGTGAAAATCTAAACTCAAGCCTTTAGTTAAATTAAAAGTACAGTGTACACTAAATTTTTAGGTTATTATGAATTCGGTCAAGGATATAATCGTGGATAAAACAAAAGCTCTCGATGCTGCTCTCTCACAAATTGAACGTTCTTTTGGTAAAGGCTCGATTATGCGTCTTGGGCAAAAAGAGCAGGTTGTTGAAATTGAAACAATTCCAACAGGGTCGTTATCCTTGGATATTGCTTTAGGGATTGGTGGATTACCGAAGGGGCGTATTGTTGAGATTTATGGACCAGAAAGTTCTGGGAAAACAACATTGGCTCTCCATGCTATTGCTGAGGCACAGAAAGGTGGTGGGATTTGTGCTTTTATTGATGCAGAGCATGCGCTTGATCCTATTTATGCGCGTAAGCTTGGTGTTGATTTAGAAAACTTGTTCATTTCTCAGCCAGATACCGGTGAACAGGCATTGGAAATTACAGAAACGTTGGTTCGTTCTGGTGCAGTTGATGTGCTTGTTGTGGATTCTGTCGCAGCTTTAACTCCGCGAGCAGAAATTGACGGTGAAATGGGTGATGCTTTGCCCGGATTGCAAGCTCGGTTAATGAGTAAAGCGTTACGAAAATTAACCGCAGCAATTTTTCGCTCTAACTGTATGGTTGTTTTTATTAATCAAATTCGCATGAAAATTGGTGTGATGTTTGGTTCTCCTGAAACGACAACGGGTGGAAACGCTTTAAAGTTTTATGCTTCTGTTCGTTTAGATATTCGTCGCATTGGATCCATTAAAGATAGGGATTCAATCGTTGGTAATCAGACGCGCGTTAAAGTGGTGAAAAATAAATTGGCACCTCCATTTAAGCAGGTTGAGTTTGATATTATTTATGGTGAAGGTATTTCCAAAGTAGGTGAATTGATTGATTTGGGTGTCAAGGTTGGTGTTGTGGAAAAATCTGGTGCATGGTTTTCTTATAATTCTCAGCGTTTAGGACAGGGGCGTGAGAATGCAAAGCAGTTTTTACGTGAACATGTGGAAATAGCTACAGAGATTGAAGCAGCTTTGCGCCAAAATGCTGGTTTGATTGCGATTGAACTGTTAGAAAATGCAGGGTCAGAAAATATAGAAAGTGATGAAGCCATTTGATGGAGTGTTTTTTTCGTCTATAATTTTTTCCCTTTCAGATTTTTCTGTTTTTTTGTTTGAGTTTTTAAATACGCAGTCATTTTTTTCTCAATTTTTTAAAACAAATATTCCATTTTTGATTAAATTGACTCCATGCGTGGCGAAGAGAATTTAATGAGGGGGATTTTTCTTTTATGGTTTTGTGCTGTATTGAGCAGGTGTCAACATGAATAGTGTTAATAATATTCGGTCAATATTTTTGGATTATTTTCATCGTAATGGGCATAAAGTTCTTTCTTCTAGTCCGCTTGTTCCGCGGAATGATCCTACACTTATGTTTACAAATGCAGGAATGGTGCAGTTTAAAAATGTTTTTACTGGACTTGAACAACCTTCTTATACGCAGGCAACAACGGCACAAAAATGTGTTCGTGCGGGTGGAAAGCATAATGATCTTGATAATGTTGGATATACGGCGCGCCATCATACATTTTTTGAAATGCTGGGTAATTTTTCTTTCGGTGATTATTTCAAAGAAGAAGCCATTTTTTTATCATGGAATCTTTTAACAAAGGAATTTTGCCTGCCAAAAGATAAATTGTTGGTGACAGTTTATCAGAGTGATGATGTTGCTGCTGAACTGTGGCGTAAAATTTCAGGTCTTCCAGATGAAAAAATTGTCCGTATTGCGACAGCTGATAATTTTTGGTCGATGGGAGAAACAGGCCCTTGTGGGCCTTGTTCGGAGATTTTTTATGATCATGGTGATGAAATCTGGGGCGGTCCTCCTGGAAGTATGGAAGAAGATGGTGATCGCTTTATTGAGATTTGGAATCTTGTTTTTATGCAGTATGAGCAAGTTTCCAAGGAAAAACGTGTTAACTTACCTCACCCTTCTATTGATACAGGCATGGGATTAGAGCGTATTGCTGCTGTTTTACAGGGCGTTCATGATAATTATGACATTGATCTTTTTCGTGCATTAATTGCTGCATCAGAAGAAATTACAGGGATTGAGGCAAAGGGTGATTTTATTGCCAGCCATCGTGTCATTGCTGATCATCTTCGCTCATCGGCATTTTTGATTGCTGATGGTGTGCTTCCTTCTAATGAAGGAAGAGGATATGTTTTACGTCGTATTATGCGTCGTGCTATGCGTCATGCGCATCTTCTTGGTGCTAAAGAGCCCTTAATGTGGCGACTTTTGCCTGCTTTAAATCGCGAAATGGGACAAGCTTATCCTGAGTTGGTGCGTGCTGAATCTTTGATTTCAGAAACTTTAAGGTTAGAAGAAATACGTTTTCGTAAAACGCTTGAACGAGGACTTGGTTTGTTGAACGAAGCAAGTACCGATCTTAAAGAAGGAGACTATTTGAATGGTGAAGTTGCTTTCAAACTTTATGATACCTATGGTTTTCCGCTTGATTTGACGCAAGATGTTCTTCGTCGTCGCGGAATATCTGTTGACGTTGGTGCTTTTGATAAAGCGATGGAACGCCAAAAAGAGGAAGCACGTGCCAATTGGTCTGGTTCTGGAGAAGCTGTAACAGAGAAAATCTGGTTTTCTGTTCGTGATCAAGTGGGGGCCACAGAGTTTTTAGGTTATGAAACTGAGACAGCGAAAGGTATTCTTACAGCTCTTGTATGTGATGGTAAAATTGTTGATCATATTTCTTCAGATCAGAAAGCTATGCTTGTTGTTAATCAGACACCTTTTTATGGTGAATCTGGTGGGCAAATTGGTGATACCGGTATCATTTCTGGTGAAAATTTTATTTTTAAGGTGCATGATACCCAAAGAAAGGGTGATGGTGTTTTTATCCATATTGGGGAGATGAAATCTGGTCAGGCATCGAGGTCTGATTGTGTAGAATTAACGGTTGATATTGTTCGTCGTAAGAAAATTCGCGCGAATCACTCTGCTACTCATTTGTTACACGAAGCTTTACGCCAAACATTGGGGGACCATGTTACACAAAAGGGCTCTCTTGTATCGCCAGATCGGTTGCGTTTTGATTTTTCACATCCAAAATCCGTTTCACCAGAAGAGTTGAAAAAAATAGAAGATTTAGCCAATGAGATTATTTTGCAAAATAGTAAAGTAATAACGCGCCTCATGGCTGTAGATGATGCAATTTCTGAAGGTGCCATGGCATTGTTTGGTGAAAAATATGGTGATGAAGTTCGCGTTGTTTCTATGGGGGAGCCATTTGAAAAGGGAGGATTTAAAAAGCGTTGGTCAATTGAGCTTTGTGGAGGTACACATGTGGAGCGAACAGGTGATATCGGTTTGATTCATATTGTTTCTGAAAGTTCTGTTTCAGCTGGAGTGCGGCGTATTGAAGCTTTAACAGGCAAAGAAGCACGTCTTTATCTTAGCCGCCAAGATGAACGTATTCATGAAATTGCTGATCTTTTAAAAACTTCTTCTGCTGGTGTGGAAGAACGGGTGCGAATTTTGCTTGATGATCGTCGTAAACTTGAAAAAGAATTGAATGATGTACGCAAGAAAATGATGTTGAGTGGTGGAATAACAGAAAGGAGCCAAGGTGATATTATCATCATCAATGGGTTTTCTTTTACCGGACGCGTTGTTAAAAATATTTTACCACGGGATCTTAAGGCGCTCGTCGATTCTGAGAAAAAACAAATCGGATCTGGAGTGGTTGCATTTATTAGTGTCTCGGAGGATGGAAAAGGGAGTGCTGTTGTCGGCGTTACGGATGATTTAACGGATAAGTTAAATGCTGTAGATCTCGTTCGTATTCTTTCAGAGATGCTTGGTGGTAAAGGTGGAGGTGGCCGTCCTGATATGGCGCAGGCTGGTGGTCCTGAGGGGAACAAAGCTGATGAGGCATTTGCGGCACTAAAAGATTTTCTTGAAAAAAATTAAAGAATGAAATCATTCTGCATAGGTATTTTTTACATTGTTATATTGGGTTGGCATCTATGTATCATGAATATCTGTCTGGTGTATTTCTGAAATGCAGATACAGCGTAATTGGGGAAAAATACAATTGTAAAGATAAAAACAGTGTTTGTCTTTATAACGTCCAAGCGTTTCAGGAGTCACCTTTTTAAGATAAGATAGATTATTCAGCACTTCATGCTTTGCTGTGTATTCTTTTACTAGGAAGACTAGTTATTGTGTTGCTCTTATAGATTTTTTAAAGAAACCTCTCTTTTTATGAAAGGAAAAATCAAGATTTATTGCATACGATTCTCCTTATAAAGTTATAAGCTGTCATTATTCGATTAGTTTTCAAATGAATAAAATCTCTTTCCTTGAAAAGGCTTATAAAAGAGTTGTTATATCTTAGAGCTATTGTTTTCATTTTGCTTGTTATGTACACAGTTTTTTGGTTTATTATTAAAAGGTTTTGAAAAGAATATTCTCCTATCTTTATAAATCTTTATTTAAAGTTATAAAGTAATGAATTATCAATATAAATCAAAGGAATATCACATAAATCTAAAGATTTAGATTAATATTTAATTTATTTATGATAAAATTGCTTTAATACATTGAGTTATAATGATAATTTATCGTTTTATCTTTTGAATAAGAGCTACGAATATTCGTAGGATTTTATTATTTCAAATTCTGGGTATGTTAAATTAATCAAAACCACTCACGAATGTCGTTGTGAAATGGGCTTAAGAGCATTGAAAAATGTTTCTTAAAAAAGTCATATGAATGTGCAAAACAATGATGTTCTGTTCTTTATGAGAGGACTATAAAGAACGTGATAAACAAAAGTGCAAAGCAATACATAATATTCATTATTTAAAAGATGTTTCTTTAGTTCGTTTTGAAATTCGTAAAGCTGAGTAAAAAGAAGACGATAAAACTGGAAATTGTTTTTACCTTTACATTTTCCCTAAATGAGAATGTATACTCGTCAATATGCACAGATATAGGAAAATATTTTTGTTCTAATCTAGTAAAATTGCAATAGCAGAGAAAATACTAAACTGTTTTAATATTTTTCTTAAATACCTAAAATGAATTGTGGCATTTTTAGAAATCTTTTTACTTGTATCATATATAAGAACTCTTGTTATCTTGAGGAGGATTTTTTTGCTTGAAAAAGAGTATCAATTTTATGATGCTATGGCTTCATGTAAGGGGATAACATTTTCTCCTTCTCTTTCTGGTGGTTTGATTGTTAAACCACTTGCCTTTAAAAAATTAGAGAAACGTCCCCCTTTATCGATCAATTCTTGAAAGTTTCCTTTTTCCATTAAGTGACCATGATCCAGAAAGAGTATCACATCAGCATTGCGTACTGTTGAGAGGCGATGTGCTATAATAAAAGTAGTGCGGTTATGGCTTATGCAATCGAGAGCATCTTTGACACGTGCTTCTGTTTCAACATCAAGAGCGCTTGTTGCTTCATCTAGAATGAGAATAGGGGAATTTTTTAAAACAGCGCGTGCAATTGCTAGTCGCTGTTTTTCTCCACCGGATAATTGAGATCCTCGTTCGCCCACCATTGTGTTATAACAATCAGCTTTTTTTAGAATAAAATCGTGAGCTTCTGCTATTTTTGCTGCTTCATAAAGTTCTTCATTTGTTGCGCTCGCTTTTCCTATTGAAATATTGTCATGAATAGTACGGTTGAAAAGACCCGAGTCTTGAAATACTGTTGCTAGAGATTTGCGTAAAGATTCGCGATTGATTGAGCATATATTTATTCCATCAATGGAGATATGCCCAAGGGTAGGGTCGTATACGCGCTGCAACAGATTGATCAATGTTGTTTTTCCAGCCCCTGTTGGCCCTACAATTGCAACAGTTTGTCCTGCTTTAACCTCAAAGGAAATATCAAAAACACCTTGAGAAGAATTGGGGAATTTATAGGTCACGTGATGAAATTGTATGGCGCCTTTAACATTTTTGAGGGAAGGAAGATTTTGCGGTTCGTTGATATGAAAGGTTGAGTCTTCCATTTCAAAAAATTCTTGCAGTTTTGCTTGTGAGGATATTGCACAATTAATAAAATTGCTCATTTGGTCTAGGCGGCTAATCATGAGTTGTGCAAATCCAACAAAAGCAACGACTTCACCTACTCGTAATTGATCTTTTGCAACAAAAAAAGCTCCAAGGAGAAGAACACAAACGATTGAAATTGTTGAAGCCATTCGATTTAAGCCACTGGCGAGCGCCCACCAATTGAGAACAGGATTTTGTGCTTTAAGCAGAGCATTTGTATGTTGATGCAGTATAGAAGCTTCTTCTTTTATTCGGTTATAACTTTGTACAATGGAAACATTAGAGATTGAATCACTGACATGTTTAAAAAGGTTGTGGTGGTAGCATTCCACAGCGGCTTGTCCGTCTTTTGTTTTTCGCATCACTAAACGTGCAATTAATACGTAGGTGATGGCAAGCACAACCAAGACTATTGAAAGACGCCAATTCATATTAAACGCTATGGGGATGAGAACCAATAAGGCGACAAGCGTTGAGAGGTGTTGGCGCATAAAATCAAGCCATATGGTTGACATGGAATCTATTGCGCGCAAAAGTGTATGGAGTGCGTTGGAAGTTCCACGTTGTTGATGCCAAATTAAAGGCATGGCAATGATACGTTCGAAAGATTCCGTTAAAACCGTTAAGCGGCGTCTATGGGCTAAGCGGTCAGCACCGCGAGCAACAAGGATATAAGCAATAATATGTGAAAGTCCAAAACAAACCCAGATGGTAAGAGTAGGAATGATAGCTGATTTTTCTGAAATAGAATCAATAACACGTCCGAATAAAATAGGTTCTGCAATAGTGATAATAGCTAACATAACATTAGCGGTACAGATTAAAAGGGATGCATTTTTTTCTCTATTTAGGTAAGTGAGAACACGTGCATAGGTTTTGAATAAGGACACGGTTAATTATCTCCATTCGCTATTAAGCGTAAAGGCTGTTGATTTTTACAACGCTTAGTTTTTAGCTAATAAAATTTGGATGTTAAGAAAAGGCAATTTTGGATACTAACTGTAATATGGTGTGATAAAACCAACTAAAATATGAATTTTTGTGTTTATAAAGGCGCAAAAATAGATCAATAAAATTATCAGGTAAGGGAATTTTCATGGCAGGCATAGAAATAAAAAAAGTTGAGGCAGATGAAAATGGAATGCGCTTAGATCGCTGGTTTAAAGTGCATTATCCAGGACTTGGTTTTGGAGCTTTGCAAAAATTGTTGCGTTCTGGTCAGATACGGGTTGATGGTGGACGTGTTAAAGCCGATACGCGTCTTTGTATAGGACAGGCTGTTCGTATTCCACCTCTCCCTATTAATGACAAGGAAAATCTTTCAATAACGGATAAAACACTTCGTGGGCAGGATGATGGGACCGTTTTGAAAAAAATGCTGCTTTATGAAGATCCAAAGGTATTTGTTTTTAATAAACCAGCTGGATTGGCTGTACAAGGAGGCTCTGGTTTAACACGTCATATGGATAGTATGCTTGAGGTATGGCGCAATAAAAAAGGTGAAAAGCCGCGTTTGGTTCATCGTCTTGATCGTGAGACGTCGGGGGTGCTTATTGTTGCACGATCAAGGGGAGCTGCTCAGTCCTTAACAGCTGCTTTTAGAGCGCGAGAAACAAAAAAGACTTATTGGGCGTTGGTTCGTGGCGTGCCTAAAAAAAAGCAGGACAAAATTTCAACGTGGATGGTTAAGGAAATGACTGCACAAGGTGACAAAATGCGTGTTTGTGAACATGGGGAGCCAGATTCACATCATGCGGTTTCCTACTATCGCGTTTTAGATACACGAGGGCGGGCTCTTTCGTGGCTTGAAATGGAACCCTATACAGGGAGAACACATCAGCTTCGTGTGCATGCTGCCCATATGGATCATCCTATCATTGGCGATACAAAGTATTTTTTTTCTGATAGTAATTGGACATTACCAGGAGGAATTCAAAATCGTCTTCATCTTCATGCACGTCGTATTCGTATTCCTCATCCTTCAGGAGGAATATTGGACATTGTTGCACCTTTACCACCTCATATGGTTCAAAGTTTTAATCTTTTGTCTTTTAATGAGAGTGATGCTGAAACCGACTAAACAAACTTCATTTGTTTTTTTTGATTGATATAAAATTTTGTCTATAAATTTGATAAGATGAATAGGGCATCATTTGAAGGAAGTTTTTGATAAGTCAATCGCTATGAGAAAATTATGTTTTTGAGTGATGAAATTTTCGAATATCATGGCTTTCTTTCTACAGCTCTTTATCCATATTGATTGTATTGTTATTTTTTGGATATGGTGTATCGTTTAATAATCTGAGTTTATGAAGCTGCTCCTTTGAATTATCTATAGAGGTCATATTGGGAAGGCGTGTCTGTTGAGGGAGATGAGTTAGATAAAATCTGAAAGATATTTACTAAAATAGAGAAAGCGATTTTAGTTTTTTTATGGGGAATAATGGAGGCGTTTTATAGTAATGCTGAGGAAAAGTAACCTCTCAAAAAAATCCTGTTGTCAAGGAAGTTTGTTTTGTTATAAATGTGGTTTGATATGCTTATAGTATAGATTTATGCTTTGTATCTTTGCTTACACAATGAAGCCTTCTTAGCAAAGTTCTCCTTTCAATGAGCAATTTTTTCTACTTACTTAGTTTATCCAGAAGACTATCTTTCATAAAAGAAGAAATAAGTTTTTAGTATCTTAATGCTTCATTGAAGTGAACTCATCACATTGAAAAAATATCTAGACAAAAAATTGGAGATAAAACGTCAGGCGCGTTTTATTGTTCTAGGGAGGGCTTGAACACTTTTGTTTTTTCTAGTGAACAAAACAGATATTTATTATGGGAACATTCAAAAGGGGGATAAATTGAAATTAGGAGTGACTGATGGGATCATTATTGATTGACGTTAATAACGTCTCAAAAATATATCGCAACATTGACAGAGGAATTGGTTTTAAAAACAAGGTGTTTTCTCTCTTCAAGCCGGTTTATACAAATCATCATGTGTTAAAAGATATGAGTTTCACCCTCTTTTCAGGGCAATCGTTAGCAATTCTTGGCCCTAACGGAGCGGGTAAATCGACACTGATTAAAATACTTTCTGGTATACAATACGCTGATGAGGGATGTGTTAAAGTCCTTGGTGTTGATCCTTATAAAGCGAAGAAAAATCTGTTCAAGTCTTTGGGTGTGGTCTTTGGTCACAAGAATTGTTTATGGTGGGATTTGCCCTTACGCTACAGTCTGGATATGGTTCAACCATTATATGGTCTTGAACGCTCCTCTTTTACCCGTGATCTTAAAGAGATCGCTGAGTTGCTGGGTCTTGAGCATATTATGGATAAGCTAGTGCGGATGCTTAGTCTGGGTGAGAGAGTGAAAAGTGAATTGGCATTTAATCTCTCCTTTAGACCTAAACTGTTGTTTCTCGATGAGCCAAGTATTGGTCTTGATATTACATCTAAGCATGAAATCAGGGAGCTTCTTAAAAAACTGAAAAAGGAGTGTGGCACTGGGTATATCATTACAAGTCATGATATGGGAGATATTGATGGATACGTCGATGATATTATTCTTTTGCATAAAGGAAAGAAACAGTTTCATGGTAATCTTCATGCGCTTAAAAATGTCATTCCTTCTTTGGTGAGAATGACACTTTTTTGTGAACACATGGCTGCACCTTCAGCTGTTGTAGAAAAAATTGATGAGATTGCGTTGAAATTATCTACTCCTTTAAAAGATAAGCACTTTAACGCTGAAGAATGCTCGCTGGAGGTTTCGCTGCCCCGTGAGGATTTTGCGCGTTTTGTACGCGAAATTACAACCGAATTGAACTGTACGTTCTCTGTATCCACTCCCTCGCTTGAAGAGATGCTCCGTGTTAAATTTAAAGAATTTATCTAACCACTGCTTTGGTATGTTTCTTTTTGCCAAGAATGGATTACTCACTGTTCTAAGTGATAGAGCAATGTTTTTTACCGATATTATCATTGGGACACTTTCGCCATTTGTTATTCAACTTCTATTATGGAATGCACTTTTCTCTGATACGGGCAACACCATCAATGGCTTTAGCTTTTATGATATGATGTATTATTATGCTTTTGCTTTAGTCCTAGGTCGCTTAAATAATGGTTATAATGTGATTAAGTTTTTCTCTCATCATGTTAAAGAAGGTCAATTAGAAGTATATCTTACAAAGCCCTTTAGTTATATGACACAAATGCTTTTTACTTTTTTAGGGGAGAGTGTATTATATAGCATCCCGTTATTGGCTCTTTTTGTTGTTAAGCTTGTTTTATCCTATGAAAATATTCTGGGATTGGTTATCGCTTTTCTGTTCTTTTTCTGGTTGTTATTCTATCACAATTGCTTTGTTTTTTACTCTCTTTTGGAATTGCCCTATTAAGCTTTTGGGTGATTGAGTACAATATATTACTCTCTTTCAGTATTCTCAGTTCAACGCTTCTTGGTGGTGTTCTTTTACCACCATCTTTTTGGCCGGTGTGGCTTATTCCGCTTATGCAATTTAATCCTTATCGTTTCATGATATCAGCTCCTGCCGAGTTTTTCGCGACGCAAAATTTAGCGTTGTTTCAGCAGTTTATTTTCGGAAGTTTTACTTATATTTTGTGTTTTTTATTCTTAATTTATATTGCTTGGAATAAAGGGATGAAAGCATATAATGGAGCGGGTGGTTGAGATGAAAATAATCCTTCATTTTATCAGTTTGAATATCCGCCGACAGATTGTTTATGGTAAGAATTTGGCTGGGGAGTTTATTCTTTCTCTATGCTATTATTTTATTCAATTCATATTTATTGATAGAATATCTTCTTTTTCAGGAAAGATCGGTAACTATAGCAGAGATGAAATCCATTTTATCTTTGTTGTCTTTGTTTTACTTGGAATATTTTTGAATATTTTTACTAATTCTATTGAAACGTTTTTTGAAAAAGTAGCGGATGGTAAAATTGAACCATACTTGATAAAGCCCGTTTCAATCTGGTTGTTGATGTTGTTTGGTTGGTGTAAACCTCTTAATCTGATCAAGCTCTTTGTTCTTTATGTTAGTGCCTATTTATTTGTATCATTACCGAATATATCCGATCTTAAGCTAAGATGGATCTCTTTTATTGTTGCAATATTTTGTGTTTTTATTGTCAATATTTGTTTTTTCATGATGTTTAATTTTGTAACATTTATTATTAGCCGTAAGATGCCTGTCGAATATTTTCATGAAATGATTTACGAGCTTTCATTTGTGCCAATAGGAATTTATCCTTTAAGCATCGTAAAATGGCTTTTGTTTATGCTTCCCATGGCTTTTTCTGCTTCCTTGCCTGTGTCATTGTTGCTTGGTAAAGGCGAATGGAATATTGGATATCTTCTGTTGAGCGCTTTTCTTTCCATGGTCATGACTTTCATAAGTTATAAGAAAACAATGCGTAAATTTAATGGATTAGGGGGATGAGATG
This sequence comes from Bartonella sp. CL162QHHD, assembly GCF_042195435.1. Taxonomy (NCBI): domain Bacteria; kingdom Pseudomonadati; phylum Pseudomonadota; class Alphaproteobacteria; order Hyphomicrobiales; family Bartonellaceae; genus Bartonella; species Bartonella sp. CL162QHHD. The sequence goes on along the minus strand of NZ_JBHIOG010000020.1, from coordinate 54,842 downwards.
AAAGTCAGCATGATTATAAAAATAAAAAAAATTGAGTGAATAATTCTATTGTACCATAAATTATCGTTATTTATTCTGGCGATATAAGGCATGTAGAATTTTCACATGAGGATTTTTTTATTGTTAGATAAGATTGAACAATAATATAGGCCGCATTCCCACAGTTACTGGCAAGGAGCGTGAAATAGAAATCAGAGGTTTAAACTGTTCGATTTTAGATGGCAGCTTGATGACAAAAGCCAATGGTAAGATGGCATACAATTTAGTATCATTCATAATACGAGCCAGATGTGTTCTTTTTCGGTTATAGTGCTAAAAAATTGTCAAAGTGGGTAATTTTTATATGCGTAGAATGTGGTTATTCGTGCGGATTTTGTTGGTGCATTCAATATATTATTACGTGGATGAGTTTTTTGCTTAAACAATAAGAAAATTGATAGAATAAAGCTTTTAAGTTGCCCGATAGAAAGCTAAGAGTTGTGCTAAACAACATGATAGCAATTATCAAGATAACGATCACATAGAGATTTTCAGCATGCTGAGTAGGAAAAATTCCATCAATAATTGCTTGAAAAATAAAAGGATTCACCAAGTCAAGTAGCTGTAAAACGATAGCAATAAGATTAATTTCAATAACGTAATAAATATATTTCTTTGTTGTGCGAGTAAATCAAGAGAAGGTTCTTAATTTTTCTTATGCAAACTCATTTTGAGTTATGATTTTGTTAAGAGAAAGAAAAATATAATGTGTTATATTTTAATAGTATTTGCGAATATTATTGTTTGTACGGTGTTTTTATTTTATTTTAATTTAAAATTAGGTTTGACAATTGTCTAAAACGCGTAATAATCTAATCTAATTGTATCGATATGATGCGTTTTTCTATAAAAGAAAAAGGAGAGTTCAAGCTCATCAAGTGCTTCAGGTAATTCATGCCGTCCTTCGGGTTATTATTGGGATACAATAAAATCTACAGGACAAACAGGAGTAATGATAGTGGCGCCTGTTGGGACAGTTGGAGGTGCTGTGCTTGGAGGAATCGTAAGTATAGCGGGTGCAGTTGCAATAGAAAATAGATGGTATAGTTCCTGTTAATCGTAGCTGCTGCTGTGCGGAGGGGGCTACACTAAGAGAAGGCAGTAGGCAGCACTATAAATGGTGCTCTAGTAGGGAGTTTTTAGAGTTGTGCATCATTTTTATAATTGTGTACGGTAATTTATAGAATATCTGCAATATATCTCTAAAATCATAATAATTTTGTAGATATGTTAATGAAAAATATGTCTAAGAAATATTGTTAGAATATCTTTTAATGGTATATTATTTATAATTCTATATATTTTAGTTCATAAATTTTAAGTGTTATAGATACTTTAAGTACTATTAATATTATTAATAAATTTATTTAAATTATATTATGCTTCTAAAGCGCATATTAAAACTGATATTATAAAAAATCATCAATAATATTCATTTTATTTTTTATAGTATTCTTTATTTAAGTATCTTTCTATAGAGATTATGAGATATGTTATTAATAAAGTTATGTTTTTAAATTTGTCCAAAAAAATAAAGAGAAATCCAGACAGCTTCTTTTTCAATAAACAAAAATAATGCTTTAATTTGATGTTGTAAAATAACTGATAACGATCATATGTTTTTGATTATCAGTGATGAAAATAATGTGATTTTTGATATAGAGATTGAAAAGATTGAGAACTTTTTCGCGTATCACTCATATTTTCTTACCAAATTTTTTGAAAAATTATATAAAGCAAAAAAATAAATTCTGTTAAGTTATTAGCATTTATAATGAGTTTTTTATTTTCCAGTTTTGTGATTGTTTTTGCATTTAACAATGCATTAACAACATGTGTGGTCCATTTTAAAGTTTTGTTTAAAATTACATAAGTAAGTTCTATTTTGATTTGTTATTGCATCGCTCGTATTGATGTATAACAAAAGCGTTTGAGACAATATAAGATCACAAGAATAAATTTTTAATTGGGTATATAAACTACCGATTGCTTACAGATAAAAAAATCTATGCATATCAAAGTTACGTAAGTTTTTTCTCTTCAAAATGTGTATTTGAATTAATTTTTGTGATTGATAGCTTTACTACGATGAAAATACTTGTGAGTTTATTGGTATTCATTAGATACCTATGAATTTTACATATCAATTCAAAAATATAGAATAATATAATTTTACGATTATTGTGGAGTTCATTTTGATAAACTGAAAAACATAATGCTGAGCATTACAAATATTTGCAAAAATGCTTTTATTAGGTGTTGTTTTGTTTCTTTATAGTTTACATTTTTTATCTTTTTAACCTTGGTTAGAGAGAGAATTTGTATTCATTATCTATTTCTCTATTTTATTTTGAATGGGTGGAGCACTATTAATATCAAAAAGTAATGATCGTGGAAGATAATGAGCTTAAACTGAAGTTATTCTGCGATTCTGTAGAAACGAATTGTCGTAAAATCGTTGAAATGTTTAATGGCTTTATGGATTAAAGTTGGCGATTTCATCAATATTATCTCTTATCTTATCTCGTTTAGCTTTTCTAATCAAAGAGCGAAATTTTTGTTTACGCTAAATTTTTACTCGGTTAGCTATTGCCTCTCAACATACAATAAGAAAAAAATTAGCTTACTGTATGCTACCAATATAAAAAATCCATTATGTGTAATAAAAAAGACAATTTAGTAATATTTTTTTTATGTTGTGATTTAAAAATGTTGTGATTAAAAAAATCAATCGTTTTGAAGAAAAAATACAATTTAAACAATAATATAATCATATTATTGTAATAAAATTTTATCATCTAATCAGTCAGCTTAAAAACAAAAATAGAATAATTGACAAAACAAATTAAATATGGAAAGAATAAAAATATAATACAAAATGATAACTATTTTTGTATTATATTATCATTCTCTTCTCAGTAGGAAAATATGAATCATCGGTAGATGATGTGATGTTTTCTGTTTAGAGAGTAAGGTTTTATTAAATATTGTAATAGGTTATTATAATGAGAATATTTAAGCATTGTATATCATGTGTTGTTGCAGTCGCTATTTTCTTTTCACAAGTTTTAGGAGCCAATGCCGATTCTTTAAATGGTAGATCTCAAAACGCTGATTTTATTTCTGTAATGAAACAAGAGAATAGAGTTATTAAATCTGTTAAGGAGATTATTAGTCAATTTTCAGAACAAAGCAGAGAAAAAGATGTCCAAAAGGTGGCTGGTTTGATAGGAATGGAGCCAGCGATTTTTGGTTTAATCGCATTTCTTGTATATTTCTTTACTAGAAAGCCACCGGATCCTAGAAAAAGCGCAGGTGAAAAAGCATTCACTGCTTTTACTCGAAGTGCATGGGCTCTTAATTAAAAATGTTGATTTGATGAATTTTAAATTATTCTGTTTTTGAATCTTTTATAATTAATAAACCGTGATTTCTAATCACGGTTTAGCTATTTTTATATTTATTAATATGCCCATTAAGCTTTAAGTTTTTAGGCTGTACTCTTTTTTTAATATTATTACAGAAATACTTTATTGTACATAATATAGTCTTTTTGAGGTTTAAAATTTTTAATCATTTTATCTTGGTTAGAAAGAATGTGTATTTATTTCTATTTCTCTAAGTCGTAGAATTATATTAATGTTAGAAAGTTAGAATCTTGAAAGACAATGAACTTTATTAAAATTATTCCACGTTCTTGTAGAAACGAATGGCTGTGAAATCTTTGAAATGTGTAATGGCCTTATGGCATTAGATTTGGCGCGTTCACCAAAGTTATCCCTTATCTTACTTAATTTAGCTTTTTCAATCAAAGAGCTAAGTTGATACTTACGCTAATTTTTGCTGGGAAAACTATTTCTTCTCAATCTATACTAAGAAAAAATTATTTTAACAGAATATTTCAATAAAATATTTTTTTGTTTTTTGTAAATTTTAAAAATATTTATCTTACTATATTATACAAAAAATAAAAAACATTACGTGTAACTAAAAAAACAATATATTGATATTTTTATGTTATAATATCTAATAATATTTATGATAATAAATATAAAATTATAATAAAAACAATAAAATAATTTTATTTTAATACATTTTTGCCATTAAATTATACATTATTAAAACACGAATAAAATAATTGACAATATTAAAATAAACATGTAACGGATATATTGTAAATGTAATATAATATAAAATTAACAATTAAAATAAAACTGTTAATTAAATTTTGTATTATATTTTTTGTTATTAGAAGATAAATATACTTTATCGATAGATGATGTAATGTTTTCTATTTAGAGGGGGCGGTAAAGAAAATTTATTTTATTAAATATTGTAATAGGTGTTTATGATGAAAATATTCAAGCATTGTATAGTATGTTTTGTTGCAGTAGCTATTTTCTTTTCACAGGTTTTAGGAGCCAATGCTGATTCTTTAAATGATAGATTTCAAAATGCTGGTTTCATTTCTGTAATGACACAGGAAAATAGAGTTATTAAAGCTGTTGATATGATTATTAGCCAGTTTGGAGGACAAGGGGCTGAGAAAAATGTCCAAAAAGTCGCGGGTTTAATGGGGATGGAGGCAGCGATTTTTGGTTTAATCGCATATCTTGTATATTTCTTTACTAGAAAACCGCCGAGTCCTAACAGAGAGACAGGTGGAAGAGCATTCGATGCTTTTGCTTATAGTGCATGGGCTTTGAATTAAAAGATAATTCCTTGATGAACTTTGAATTATTCTGTTGTTGAATATTTTATATTAAATAAACCGTGATGTTTAATCACGGTTTATTTATTTTTTACTTTTAATAATATGGTAAATTTATCCTTTAATATCATTAAGATATTGTTGGGGGATGGCAGTATAGGGGACATTAAATTTAAATAATCAGCTGCTTTTTAAAGTTAATTAAATTTTTTCTCTTCAAAATACGCATTTGAGCTAAGTTTGTATTTGATATTTTTTCTATGATGAAAATGCATATGCTGGAATTGAGATATTCATAAACGGTGCGTATTCACTCAAAAATATAGGGTAATACAATACTTATGGTTATTGTGGATTTTATACTGATGAACTGAATAAGTATAGCGATGCGTCTTACAAATATTTGTAAAAAATGCTTTTATTGGAATCTTTTAATCTCTTTGTGGTTTACAATTCATTTTATCATTTTATCTTAAGCAAAGAGAATGTGGATTCATTTCTATTTCTCTATTTTATTTGAGAAGGGTGGAGTTATACGAATGTCAAAAAAAGTCATGATCGTGGAAGATAATGAGCTTAATATGAAGTTATTCCGTGATCTTGTAGAAGCGAGTGGTTATGAAACTGTTGAAACGCGTAATGGTCTTATGGCATTAGATTTGGCGCGTTCATCAATGCCATCTCTTATCCTTGTGGATATCCAGTTGCCAGAGGTCTCTGGAATAGATGTTATTAAACAATTAAAAGAAGATGAAGAACTTCGATCAATCCCTGTTGTTGCTGTAACAGCTTTTGCTATGAAAGGCGATGAGGAGCGAATTCGTGCCAGTGGATGTGAAGAATATATGTCAAAGCCTATTTCTGTTCCTCATTTTATCACAATGGTAAAACATTTTGTGGACTAAAGCTTGTTAAGTGATGATAGAAAAAAATATTGAAAAGCTTATAAAATTGCTAAAGTTTTCGTGCAAATATTTTTCTGCTTTAGCACGTGGATATATTCAAGTTAGTAAAACAGATTTTAAAAATTGAAACTGAAGTTTCGAGATTTTTCGGTTTATTTTCTTGCCTTTTATCTTAAGAGAGGAGGTTGTTTTGCATTTTTGTTTTTTCTAATCGGTATAGATTTGTTCCTACATTCATCTAAAAGTCTGTTTTAGTAGGGGAAAAAGCCTCGGTTTTGTCCGAGGCTTTATGCATTGTACAAAAATTGAAATTAACGCTTTGAGAATTGGAAAGAACGACGTGCTTTTGCTTTACCGTATTTTTTACGTTCAACAACGCGGCTATCACGGGTAAGAAAACCACCTTTTTTCAAGATTGAGCGAAGTTCTGGTTCATAATAGGTTAAAGCTTTGGAAATGCCATGGCGCACTGCACCGGCTTGTCCGGAAAGACCACCGCCTGCAACGGTTGCAATAATATCAAACTGGGTATCCCTATTTGTTGCAACAATTGGTTGACGAAGAATCATTCTAAGAACAGGACGAGCGAAATATTTGTCAAATTCCTTATTGTTGATTGTGATTTTTCCAGAACCTGGTTTAATCCATACGCGTGCAACAGCGTCTTTACGCTTTCCTGTTGCATAAGCACGTCCTTGTGAATCAAGCTTTTGCACGTGGACAGGAACAACATTTTCATGTGTTTCTGTAATACTTGTTACTATGCTAAGCTCAGAAAGAGAATTAATTTCAGCCATAATCAAGCAATCCTTTTGTTTTTGCGGTTTAAAGCACCAACGTCAAGAGATTCAGGCTGTTGTGCTTCATGTGGATGTTGGCTTCCAGCGTAAACACGTAGATTCTTCAATTGACGGCGACCAAGAGGCCCTCGAGGAATCATGCGCTCTACTGCTTTTTCAATAACGCGTTCGGGAAAACGTCCCTCAAGAAGTTGACGTGCTGTACGTTGTTTGATTCCACCAATATAGCCGGTATGCCAATAATATTTTTTATCCGTATATTTTTTGCCAGTGAGAGCTATTTTATCTGCATTAATGACAATAACATTGTCACCATCATCAACATGTGGAGTAAATGTAGCTTTATGTTTGCCACGTAAGCGGTTAGCAACAAATGTGGCAAGACGACCCAAAACAAGGTTTTCTGCGTCAATAATAACCCATTTTTTCACCACTTCAGTTGGCTTTTGTGAAAAAGTTGCCATAGAAGTATCCTTTATTAGAACCCTTTTAATATAAGGGAATTTTTACTGTTTTGCGTTGAAAATTGTTACCATAGCGAAATATTTAACGCATACTACCTGCTCTGATATAATGTCTTTTGATTGACGTCAAGAGAAAATAAAAACTTTATAAAACAACATGTTATTAGAAAGGTATTATAATACCCCATTAAAAGAAGTTTGTAGACCATTTAAACTTAAAATGAATGTTGCAAAAAACTATTTTATCTTTAACGCATGATTGTATTTTATTGTTCTTCATTATAAAATAAGAAATAATGCAGTGGTCTCGTTATTTTCTCAATGTTGAATCTTCTGCTTGTGGTCAAGCTTGGTTAGATGCCCTTGATGTTCAAGGGATAAATAATGCGCGCGCTATTTCTCAAAAATTTGGCTTTCCAGATCAGTTAGCTCGAGTACTTTCAGCAAGAGATGTGGATGAAGCTGAGGCTGTTGCTTTTATTAATCCAACATTACGTACGCTTATGCCTGATCCAGAAAGTTTTAGGGATATGCAATGCGCTGCAGAGCGTATTGTTAAGGCTCTTCTCAATCAAGAACAGGTTGCTGTTTTTGGTGATTATGATGTTGATGGTGCTTGTTCATCGGCACTCATAGCGCGTTTTTTTCGTTATTTTGGTATTGAAGTCAAAATTTATATTCCTGATCGTATTGTTGAAGGCTATGGTCCTAATGAACAAGCAATGAGGATGCTTGTGCAAGAAGGCGCTCGGTTAATTATCACTGTTGATTGTGGCGCAAACAGTCCTGATGCCGTAAAAGCAGCGAGGCTTGCTGGTGCTGATGTTGTGATTTTAGATCATCATCAAATGTCAGAGATTCATCAAGAAGCCGTTGCTCTTGTCAATCCTAATCGCCCTGATGATTTTTCTAAACAGGGGCATTTATGTGCAGCTGGCGTTGTTTTTGTTACGTTAGCTTGGGTTCATCATTTGCTGCGGAAAAAACAATTCCAAGGGCAGCTGCCTGATCTTTTAAGTATGCTTGATCTTGTTGCATTGGCAACCATATGTGATGTCGTTCCATTACAGGGGGTTAACCGTGCTTTTGTGATAAAAGGGCTTCAAGTTGCTCGTTCTATGCATAATCTAGGAATAACAGCTTTAACAAAGGTTGCACGAATAGGGGAGCCGCTTAATAGTTTTCACTTAGGTTTTTTGTTAGGTCCTAGAATTAATGCAGGAGGGCGCATTGGTGATCAAGCTTTGGGAGCACGTTTACTTAGCTGTGAGAATAAAGATGAAGCGGACAGAATAGCAGAACAATTAGATCGGCTTAATCAAGAACGCCAAGAAATGGAGAACATTCAATTAGCACAAGCGGAATCTTACATTACTTCTCTTTATCAAGATCAAGAAATACCATTATCGCTTGTAATTTCACATAAAGAATGGCATCCGGGAATTATTGGTATTCTTGCTTCCCGTCTCAAAGAGCGTTTTTTTTGTCCTGTTTTTGCTATTGCTTTGAAAGAAGATGGAAATGGCGTAGGGTCGGGACGCTCAATTAATGGTATAGATTTAGGAGCACTCGTTCGTGAAGCTGTTACATTAAATTTATTAGAAAAAGGAGGGGGACATAGTATGGCAGCAGGAATTACAATTCAATCAACAAAAATTGAAATTTTTCGAAAATGGCTAGAAGAAAAAGTTTCTTTAATGGTTTCACAGTTGCGTGCAAAAAAATCTCTTAGTATAGATGGTTCTCTTTCTGCTTCTGGTGTTAATGAAGCGCTGTTTGAATTGCTTGAAAAAGCAGGGCCATTTGGGGCAGGGAATGCAACACCTGTTTTTGTTCTTCCCTCTCATCGACTGGTGAATCTATCTGAAGTTGGTAAAGGACATCTTCGCCTCATTGTATCTAATGTTGAAGGAAAAAAACTGCAAGGAATAGCTTTTCGTGCTGTAGGGACATCGCTTGGTGATTTTCTTTTTGAAAATATTGGTGAAATGATTCATTTAGCTGGTCATCTTAGTTTGAATTATTGGAATGGAACGATCAATCCGCAGCTGCGCGTGATTGACGCAGCCGCAGTGGTTTGAAAGGGATATTTTTTACATTAGATGTCTAGATTAGAAGCAAACGTAGAATTTTCTTGTATGAAACGAAATCGTGCTTCTGGTTTTGTTCCCATGAGACTTTCTACAGTCTTTTTCGTTTCTTGCATTTCCACGGCATCAATAGAAACACGAAGCAATGTACGTTTTTGAGGATGCATAGTCGTTTCTTTAAGTTGTTCTGCGCGCATTTCACCCAGCCCTTTAAAACGCCCGATTTCTATTTTAGCTTTTCCAGTAAATTCAGTTTTGAGCAATTCATCCTTATGAATGTCGTCACGAGCATAAGCAACTTTTCCTCCTTGCGATATTCTATAAAGGGGAGGGACGGCGAGATATAAATGTCCCTGATGAATAAGGTCAGGCATTTCTTGAAAGAAGAAGGTAATGAGCAGTGACGCAATATGAGCACCATCAACATCAGCATCTGTCATGATGATAATACGTTCATATCTGAGATCTTTTTCACGATACTTGGAGCGTGTTCCACATCCAAGAGCAAGGATAAGATCGCTAATTGTTTGGCTTGAGTTCATTTTTTCATGTGCAGCACTGGCGACATTTAAGATTTTACCACGAAGAGGTAAAATTGCTTGGTTTGCTCTATTTCTTGCTTGTTTAGCAGATCCTCCTGCAGAATCCCCTTCAACAATGAATAGTTCAGCACCCACAGCATGGTTCTGGCTACAATCTGCAAGTTTACCGGGCAGACGTAATTTGCGGACAGCAGTTTTTCGACTTATTTCTCTATCTTGGCGTCGTCTAACACGTTCTTCAGCACGTTCAATAACCCAATCGAGAAGTTTTGTTGCTTCTTGCGGGGAATTTGCTAACCAATGATCAAAAGGATCGCGGATTGCATTCTCAACGATACGCTGTGCTTCAATGGTTGCTAATCGATCTTTTGTTTGTCCAACAAATTCAGGGTTACTGATAAAGACTGAAAGTATTGCGGCTGTTGAAATCATAATATCGTCAGACGTAATAATCGCTGCGCGCTTGTTTCCTATTAACTCAGCGTAGGATTTTAATCCACGCAAAAGAGCTTGACGTAATCCTATTTCGTGCGTTCCGCCTTCTCCTGTAGGAATCGTATTGCAGTAAGATTGCACACAAGAATCACCACCATGCCAAGCGATAGCCCATTCAACGGAGCCATGGCCATTATTGTGTTGTGTTTTGCCAGAAAAAATTTCTGACGTTACTCGATATTCATCTTTTAGTGACGCAAGTAAATAGTCTTTAAGCCCATTGGGAAAATGAAAAACAGCTTTTTCAGGAATATTTTTTACGCCTTCAAGTATGACGGGATCACAAGTCCAGCGAATTTTTACGCCACCAAAAAGATAGGCTTTGGAGCATGTCATCTTATAGATTTTTTCTGGATCAAAAGCTGCTTTTTCACCAAAAATTTCATGATCAGGATGAAAACGAACGCGCGTACCACGACGATTATAAACATCTCCCAGATCTTCCAATCCAGATTGAGGAATACCGCGTGAGAAACGTTGGCGGTACAGTTTTCGTTCTCGTGCAACTTCAACTTCCATATCATCAGAAAGAGCATTGACGACAGAAATTCCTACTCCATGAAGTCCACCTGCAGTTTGATAAGCCTTTCCATCAAATTTTCCCCCAGAGTGGAGTTGTGTCATAATAACTTCAAGAGTAGATTTCTCAGGCATTTGAGGATGATTTTCGACAGGAATACCGCGTCCATTATCTGTAACGGTTATATAACCGTTCCTATCTAATGAGACCTCAATAGAATCTGCATAACCCGCAACAGCTTCATCCATCGCGTTATCAATAATTTCGGCAAATAAATGATGAAGCGCTTTACTGTCTGTTCCACCAATATACATTCCAGGGCGTAAACGCACGGGCTCTAAACCCTCAAGAACTCGAATAGAGAGGGCATTATAGTCATCTTCTTGCGTATCTTTTGCACTTTTTCTTGAAATCATCGCTTTTGATTTCATTGGAGGCTGCAGAGTGTTTTCTTTTGTATTTACCCGAGATTGGGCTTTATTTAAAACACTAAAAAGATCCTTTTTGTTATCGCTCATAGCGTTTAACTATCTACCTCATAAAATAAAATATTTATTAAAATAATTTTATGCCTGTTTTTTATTTAAAAATCAATGCACTTAGAAAACATCAATTGTTGGACCAAAAATTTGTTCAAAAGCGTGTTTGAGAGCAATATCAATATCATGCATTGCTACAGGGCAACCTAGATCAAGAAAGCTCGTTACACCGTGGTTTGTAATTCCACAAGGAACAATTCCTGAATAATGGGCTAAATTAGGATTAACATTGATAGAAACTCCATGAAAACTTATCCATTTTCGCACTCGAATGCCAATAGCTGCAATTTTATCTTCGGAAGAAAGATCATTTTGTTTTGATGGGCAATGAGATTGTTTAACCCAGACACCAACGCGATCTTCTCTGCGTTCGCCTTTAATATTAAAGTTTGCAAGCATCTGTATGATCCATTCTTCTAATGCACTAATGAAAGCACGAATGTCTTGTTTTCGGCGTTTAAGATCAAGCATGATATAAGCAATACGCTGTCCTGGACCGTGATATGTAAATTCACCTCCACGTCCTGCTTCATAAACAGGGAATAAATTAGGCGCCAAAAGATCTTTTTTATTTGCACTCGTCCCCGCTGTATAAAGGGAAGGGTGTTCAAGAAGCCAAACTTGTTCATGCGCGGTTTTTGCAAGAATTTTTTCTACACGTTCTTGCATATAACGCAGAGCTTCAGGATACTCAACTAGATGATCACTTATCTTCCATTCAACGGGTGGATTTCCTAGAATTGCATTAAAATGATGTGATAAGTGATTACGATCCGTATGTTTCAATTCAAATGTCATTGGTAATACTTATCTTGATGTTTGAGTTTATATTGTAATCAATAAAAGTGATTACAGAGTAAGGTATAGAATTGTTGAATAAAAGAGAATACGTTCATAAATTTTATCTTAAGAAGATTTACTACGCTTAAAAATCCACGCTCCTTTTACCATCTTCCTGTTGCACCGCCTCCACCTGATGATCCACCACCACCCCTAAAGCCCCCTCCACCTCGAGGACCACCGAACCTTCCACCAGGATATCTGCCACCGGCACTTAAGTTAAGAAACCAAGGTGTGAAGATGATCCCCAGCCAGAGATACTTTTGTGGACCCACTTTTTTACCAAAAATCATTGCAAGAATAGGGAGACCAAACATTATAAAAAAGGCTAAAAACATAATTGCATTGATTACCATTTCTTCTTTTTCAGCTTGTTTACGTTGTTCTTCAACGATTTTAGCTTTTTCTTTGATACGAAAAGTAAAATCAGAATTACTTTCTGTAATAACTTTGATAATTGCATCAACTGCTTCAGCAATTCCTTTTTGATAATTTCCTTCGCGAAAATTAGGAATCATGAAGCTATTAATAATGACAGAGGAAAGAGCGTCTGTTAGCTCTCCTTCCAAACCATATCCTACTTCGATACGTGCTGTGCGTTCATTCGGTGCAATGACCAGTAATACACCATTATTGATCTTCTTTTGGCCTAATCCCCATGTACGAAAAAGAGAATTGCTGTATGTTTCTATATCATTGCCCGAAAGAGTAGGGAGTGTCACAAGAACAATTTGATCTCCCGTTTTCTCTTCGAGTGCTGCCAGTTTTTTTGTCAAGTCTTCCTTGGTTGCATTATCGAGCAAATGAGCCACATCATTAACATAGCCTGTTAAATGAGGAAATTTTATTTGCGAACAAGCGATACTTCCCAATGCAGCAACTAAATACAGAGAGCAGATAAAAGCCCATAATTGTGGAAATACAATACGTTGCAAAGAGTATCGAAATGATTTCATTAATTAAAATTAACCTTTGGTGTTTGTTGGCTATCAGTATCGATGGTAAAAGTTGGCATAGGTTTAGCATCACGAAACCATAATTTTGCCCAAATCATCGTCGGCATTGTTTTGAGTGCAGTATTGTAGGCACGTACTGTTTCAATATAATCGCGGCGCGCAACGGAAATACGGTTTTCTGTTCCTTCTAGTTGTGATTGAAGAGCAAGAAAGTTCTGGTTTGCTTTAAGATCCGGATAGTTTTCAACAACAGCCATAAGCCGCGAAAGTGCACTTGATAAATTTGCTTGATTTTTGAGATATTGCTGCATAACTTCTGGATTATTCAACATATCTGCATTAATGTTGACTTGCGTTGCTTTAGCACGTGCTTCAATTACATTTGTGAAAACGCTTTGTTCATGAGCTGCGTAAGCTTTAACTGTTTCTACAAGATTGGGGATGAGATCTGTACGACGTTGATATTGATTGAGCACTTCACTCCATGCTGCATGTGCTTTTTCTTCATTTGTTGGTATCGTATTAAATCCGCACCCACTTAAAAATGGCACTAACCATGCCAAAAAAATCACGATTGAAAATTGTTTTAATATTTTAAACATTGAAATTGAAGAAGTTTGTACATTTAACATAAAGATGTCTCCACAGATATTTTATGTATTATATAGGGTTTATCTTCTTGGTGGAAAGTATTTTGAATTTTATAAACAGGCATATTTATCAATAAATCGACATCTCTATGCGTTTTAGGCACGCTTAAGTGACTCGTTGATATTAAAATAATACGGGTAATATAGATGTCATCTTATAAAAGTTCAATAATATTTATATCAATTATTATTACAGAAAATTATATTATTTTCGTAGTATTTTTGTGTTTCACAACGTGCAGATCACAATTGGAAAAGGGAAAAATGTAAGTATCAATCTTATGGAAAGATAGAAGGTAAGGGCAGTTCTTATTTTCACTCCTTTAGAAGTTATGTTTAATAGATTGGACAAAAAAGGCTTTTTAACTATGTATGGTAGTAATTGTGAAGGAGGCGGAAAATCCTGTGATAGAAGGTGTTCAACGGCAAAGTGAAAAGTTTGATGGATTGGCTAATGATTATGATCGTTATCGTCCTCGCTACCCCCTCACTTTATTTAAAACCATGCTCCATTCTTTTAAGAACAAAAAGCATTTATCCATTGTGGATGTGGGTGCTGGGACAGGCATCGCATTAGAGGGAATTGTTAAATTTTTAGGAAATGAGCACCAATATCATGCTATCGATGTATCGGCAGATATGATTAAGCAGGGGCGAAAAAAATTTCCTACGGTGCAGTGGTATCAGGGCCGTGCCGAAGACCTATTGCCTCAAATTGGCGAGGTTGATCTTGTCATTGCAGCGCAAGCGTTTCAGTGGATGGATCGTCCCAAGTTGCTTTGTTCTGTTTCAGATCAACTTCGAGTCAATGGTGTCATGGCGGTTATTCAAAATAATCGCGATTTCAAGCATAGCGAATTTCTAGAGGCTTATGAGACATTGTTAGAAAAAATGAGTCCGAACTATTCCCGTTATTATCGTAATTTTGATTTTTTACAGGAAATGAGTGATGGCTTTGGGGTAGATCCAGAAAAGATTTTTTTTCATACGCATAATTGGATGATGATGATCCCATCTGAAGCTTTTATTGGAATGAGCCGCTCTTCAACGCAAGCGCAACGCGCTATTGCTTGCTATGGGGAAGAATATTTGCGGCAATTGGTCTCATTGATAAAGAAATATGAAGTGCAAGGCAATTTGGAGCTTTTGTATCGAAGTGAGCTCTATATGTATGCGGGATAATCTGATATCGATGATTACTTTTGCTCTTTTAGCACATCAGAGTAGGCGGTATTCAGGAAATTAACGCCTTATTAAGGCAGATTTTGAGGGGGACGGTTTTTTTCTTCAGCATTCACGTTGACATCTTATTACGTCTGATTTTCATTGTTCACTTGATATGAGAGAGTTTAAATAGAAAATTTATGCACTGCATTATAGTATTGAAGCGCTTTCTTTACTGCAGTTTAACAACAGATTATTTTATAAAATAAGAAGAGGTAGATTGAATAGAAATATTTGATAATTCTTTGTTTTTATGATTGTTTTTTATTATTAAATGAGAGTGTTTTTAATAAATTTTGACAAAAAAAACTGAAAAAGTATAAAAATTATCATAATCAGAAATTTGTAGTAAAAAAGGTGATGGCTTGGAAGCACCTTTAAAAAACAACTCATTTTGAAATTATCTCTAAATTCAGATTCAATATAACAAAAAAGTAAAATATAAATATGTTATATGGAGCATTTCTCTTTTTTAAAGATATAATATAAAAACAATATGTTAATTAAATTTTTTGATATAAGAAAACTTCTTTTATTTTTATTTTAAATAACGGGTTAGGGCGAGTCTTGTGTGGTTTTATTGAAGATGTGCTTTTTAGGTTTAAATCTGGCGCTTTAAATACAATTTTAGAAGTAGCAAAAAAGCTCAATTTCTTCTCTGTTGTGATGTGTTGAATAAGTTTTTTAATTTTCTATAGAGTTTAATTTTTGCAATCATGATAGATTGTGACAGCTGTCTGTCTAAGATTTTTATAAGTTTAGTAGGAATAGCTTAATGATAAATCCATTGAGTTCTTCATCTTTACGCGTCATAAAAAAATAAGCCTGCACTATCACACACTTTGTCATCTCCCAATGTTGCGACAGCTCTTGACACGGCTCATAAGAGGAGTAGTCCTTTTTTTTACAGTTTTATCTATACGCCAATTTCGCTTATGACGTGCAAGCGAATGGTGTTGATTGATTCAACATACACAGATTTGGAATGAGAGAGTCTTAAGATATTCCGCTCTCTCATTTAATATGAATCATGCTAGATTATAATTATAAATTAATGCGTTATCTATTTTTGAAATCCATGACCTTAGTTGTGTTTGTCAATATTTCATTTTCATTTATCGTCAACTATTCTACTTTTGAATAATAACTCCATTATAAGGAATACCTTTAAAAAAGTATTCTCGCTTTAAAGAGTCGTTATAGTTTTTTTGTTTTATAGAAGCATCAATAATGCTAAACATTATACTTTGATAAAAAAGAAAGTAAATTATGACTATTATACTGAAACCGAGCGAGGTGACGCTTAGTGAACTTGCGGCTATTTATTTTAATGGTGAAGTGAGTAAACTTCATAATGACACGCATTTAGCTATCGAGAAAGGGGCACTGCGCATTGCTGAAATTGCTGCTGGAAGTGAGCCTGTGTACGGTATTAATACTGGTTTTGGGAAGTTGGCTTCCATTAAAATTGATGCGGACGATGTTACTGTTTTACAGAGAAATCTTATTTTGTCCCATTGTTGTGGGGTAGGAGAACCTTTAGCTGAAAATATTGTGCGTTTGATAATGAGCTTAAAGCTTATCTCTTTAGGAAGAGGAGCTTCAGGAGTTCGTCTAGAATTGGTAAATTTGCTGGAAAATATGCTTGCAAAGGGCGTCATTCCTGTCATCCCTGAAAAAGGGTCTGTTGGTGCTTCAGGTGATCTAGCTCCACTTGCTCACATGGCGGCTGTTATGATGGGAGAAGGGGAAGCATTTTTTCAAAATATTCGTATGAGTGGAGCTGTTGCATTAGAGAAAGCGGGATTGTCCCCTATTATTTTAGAGGCAAAGGAAGGTCTAGCTCTTATTAATGGGACTCAAACATCAACAGCCCTTGCACTTGCCGGTCTTTTTCGAGGTTATCGGGCATTGTGTGGTGGATTGTTGGCAGGGGCCTTGACGACAGATGCCATCATGGGATCAACGGCGCCATTTCATCCTGATATTCATATTTTACGAGGACATTATGGGCAGATTGCCGTATCGAAAACATTAGAAAAGCTTGTAGAGGATTCAGAAATTCGTGCAGCACATTTACGGGGTGATGAGCGTGTACAAGATCCTTATTGTATACGTTGCCAGCCACAGGTCATGGGGGCATGTTTTGATATTTTGCTGGCAGCAGCAAAAACACTGATTATTGAAGCAAATGCTGTTACAGATAATCCATTGATTTTAAGGAATGGTGAAGTTGTATCAGGTGGGAATTTTCATGCTGAACCTGTAGCGTTTGCTGCTGATCAGATTGCTCTTGCTTTATGTGAAATAGGATCTATTTCTCAACGGCGTATTGCTCTTATGGTTGATCCAGCAGTTTCTTATGGACTTCCAGCTTTTTTAGCGCATAATGCGGGTCTTAATTCAGGTTTTATGATTGCTGAAGTAACAGCGGCAGCTTTAATGTCTGAAAATAAGCAAATGGCCCATCCTGCTTCCGTTGATTCAACCCCAACTTCAGCCAATCAAGAAGATCATGTTTCAATGGCTTGTCATGGAGCTCGTCGGTTATTGGTAATGAGCGAAAATCTTTTTACACTTATTGGCATTGAAACGCTTGTTGCAGCACAAGGAATTGAATATCGTGCACCTTTAAAAACAAGTACTTTTTTGCAATCTGTTATGGAATGTTTACGCAAAAATGTTGCTTCTCTTAAGGAAGATCGCTATCTGGCTCCAGATCTTCATCAAGCACATATACTTGTGCGTGAAGGGCACTTATTATCTGTTTTACCAGAAACAATTTTTCCTTCATTAAGTTTTCAATAATATTTGTTTTAAGGACAATGATGAAGGGCGGATATTGAATTTTGAAACTTCCTCATATGAAAATATAGAAGATCAATACTATATTTGAATTATTTAATGAATTATGTATATATATGTTATTTATAGTCAACTAGATATTTTATTATTTTATATGGATCTGATTTAGCATCATAATTTTATAGAAACTATAAATTTAAAGTACCTATACTTTCTGATTTCTATCAGAAATTTTAATCTAAGTTAAATAATATTCACAAATTATATGTTGTAATATTATATTTTTATAAGTACAAATTATAATATATGTATTATATTAAGTAAAAATAAAAAATTTATTGTAGATTCTTCTTATTTGTTAATACTTTATGAATTT
Source organism: Bartonella sp. CL162QHHD (assembly GCF_042195435.1). Classification (NCBI taxonomy): domain Bacteria; kingdom Pseudomonadati; phylum Pseudomonadota; class Alphaproteobacteria; order Hyphomicrobiales; family Bartonellaceae; genus Bartonella; species Bartonella sp. CL162QHHD. The sequence continues at coordinate 36,886 of NZ_JBHIOG010000020.1, read as the reverse complement.
TATATTTCATTTTTGATATTTTAAATAAAAAAGGAGAAAGAAATGTTTAAAAGTGCTAGATTATGTGTATCAATAACAGTTATTTTTTTCTCTCAAATTCTTGAGATTCATGCAAATTGTAGGAGAGGTGGCTTTCCAGAGGAAGTTTTCATTACAATAGTGGACCAAGAGAAGGAGCCTCTGATTTTAGCGAAAAACAAAGATTTTATTGCTATCTCAGGGCAAAATCCCGAAGATAAGGAGAATGCTATCATTAGGCCAACAGTCAAAGATTCTATTTTTAGCGCATATTTTTTTTCCATTGGAAAGTTTATCTTTAAGACAGTTGGAGTCCTTAAAAGATGGGTTGTAAATACAATTTCTCATACTTTTGAAGGCTTGCGAGATTCGTATTATCATTGATTGAGCTATTCAATTGGCGTAAAAAGTTTGCTTTGTGGGCTCAAAGAGAGTTTTCTTAAAGTAACAAAAAATTAATTGTACGCATAGTTAATGCGTTTGTTATGAAGTTTTAGGCTTCTATTTTCGTGCACGGAAATAGAAGCCTAAAAGTTTAGATTACATTAAGATTAATTTTCTCTGTAAAAAACTAGAGAATACGAAATGAATTAAATGACAATTATAAAAAAATTCATTATCACTTTATTTGAATAAAATAATACGAAATTGCAGGCTATAAAAGCTGAGTAATTCGCAATAAAAGTATTTTTTATTGTTTAGAACAAAGTGTTTGACGGGCTGGTCTTCGATGTTTTTTGAAATATATTTGTGAAAGAAACATGAGGCTTTATTTATCATAAAGCTGTTATCGTTGTGTGGATTGTCAGCATTTCAAAAAGTAAGGAAAGAAATGGCAATAAATAAACTGAAAAGAGGGATGAGTAAGCGCCAAGTTATTTTTTTAGCTCTTGGCTCTGCTATTGGAACAGGTCTTTTTTATGGGTCTGCACAGGCAATTAAGCTTGCCGGTCCCAGTGTTTTGATTGCCTATTGTATTGCTGGTTTAGCTATTTTTATGGTTATGCGGGCTCTAGGAGAGATGATACTTCATAATCCATTACCTGGTTCTTTTGCTCGTTATGCGGCAAATTACATATCACCATTAGCAGGTTTTTTAACGGGATGGACATACGTATTTGAGATGATTCTTGTTGGTTTGGCTGATATTACAGCTTTTGCGACTTATATGGGGTTTTGGTATCCTGATGTTGCTCCTTGGGTATGGGCACTGAGTATTACATTAATCATCACAGGTATTAATTTAGCTGCTGTAGAAGTCTATGGTGAACTAGAGTTTTGGCTATCTTCTATTAAAGTTATCGCTATCATTGCGATGATTATTTTAGGAATAGCAATTATTTTTTGGGGGTGGGGTGAAGGTGCAAATTTTTCTACCGTTACTGTTCATAATTTATGGAAAAATGGTGGACTTTTTCCCAATGGTTGGTTTGGTTTTTTAGCTTGCTTTAGTGTTGTTGTTTTTGCTTTTGGTGGCATAGAAATTATTGGCATGGCAGTCATGGAAGTTCAAAACCCTCATCAAACGATTTCAAAGGCAATTAATTCTACTCCAGTTCGTATTTTGCTTTTTTACGTCATGACGTTAGCTATTTTAATGTCTCTTTATCCTTGGAATGAGATTGGTCTTATGGATAGCCCTTTTGTATCTATTTTTGAAAATCTTGGGATTTCGTATGCAGCAAATATTTTAAATATTGTTGTTGTTACAGCGGCTATTTCAGCAATGAATAGTGGAATGTATGGTGCTTGTCGTATGATCCATGGTTTATCGCAGGAAGGTTATGCTTTAAAAAAGTTTCAATATTTATCAAAAAATGGTATACCAGTTTTTGTTATTTTGATGATCTTCGGTATCTTTCTTCTTGGTGCTGTCCTTAATTATTTTTACCATGAAAAGCTTTTTTTTCTTATTGCCGCAATGGCAACATTTGCGACAGTTTTTGTTTGGATGATGATTCTACTTTCACAATTTTTTATGCGAATTAAGATGCCTAAAGAAGCACAGAATGGTTTAAAATTTCCCATTCCATTTTGGCCAATAGGATCGATTTTTTCTATTTTATTTATGGTTTTTATTTTTATTCTGTTATGGTATTTTGATGAGACACGACCGGTTTTAATTATAGGTTTTAGTTGGATTGCTTGGCTTATTATTTGTTTCTATGCACTTAAACTTTATAATTTTAAGCAAAAGAAACAGCAATAAAATGTGAATAGAGATAAAGCTCAAAACAAATAGCTGATGTCATCAGGAAAACAGGTGTTTGATTGTTATTCTCTAAAGGTTAGAACAATCTAGATTGAAAAAATCTGCTCGTTATTATTTTGCTTTGGAAGTTTTGTGAGCCATTGCTTACGGTAACGACCAAATCATATAAATATTAGGCATTTTTTGATGGTGAGCCCTGCAATCAATATAAGTCTTTCAGGTAAAAATGCCTAATAGTGCAAATAGATTTTACCAGATACAAGATTATAGGCAGATATCTTTTTCTAAACGTATTAATGAAGTTCTGTTCCACAAGAGAAGTTATTGTAAGAATTGTTCTTTAAGCTCTTTAAAAAATTGGTTGTTTAAATTTTATTGTTTAGAAAACTACTATTGCTTTTAGAATCGAAGATAAAGTTCTTTATGTATTTTTTCTCAAAGAGGATTGGCGTTGGTAGAAAATAGTGGATAACAAAGTCATTAGAGGCATTGTATGATTGTATTTGCAAAAACTTTAATAAAGAGCAGCAAGGTATCACAATAAAATCTCATAGAAGAGTAAATTAAAGAGAACAATGAACGTGTGACAGTGTTACGACTCTTATTGTTATTGCGCTCACAATAGCAAGGATCAAACTTATTTTTTATAATATTGATACGAGAGTAATTTTTATCACAAGTGGAGGCGGACAAAATGCACTCCGCAACTGTATTGCGGTGCAAAATTATTCAATACTACCATAAAAGGTGCTCAAGAACACTACGATCAGCAAAAACAGTCGTCATCAAGTGGCTTTTTGCATGAGAAATCGTCCGATAGTTCTTAATCGCATACCACAACGGTCTCCTCTATCCTTGGGGCGACGGGCAACATCGTGTTAGACGCACAAGGAGAAGCCAAGATTTCTGCTTCTCATCTGATTTCCGGTCAAGATATCAATGTAATGGGAGAAAGTATGACGATTGTTGGCATGACAGACCATCATAGCAGCCATTCACAGACGCATGAAACAGGTTTTTTGATGGGCATAGATATGACTTTGTAAGCCGATGGATTGGCGGTAATGGCTATACCTACGGGACACTCCCTGCTGGCAGTAACGTTTTGATAGAATGGTTGAGAGTGGCTACAAATCCCATAAGCTCCCATACCTGTCTTGGAGATGTGGGTTATAAATGCCAAAAGTTTTTATGGCACATCTCATCTAGAACAAAAGCCTTGAATTAAATCATGGAGTAAAAAATGAAACAAACTCTAAAATTATTAAGTGCGATAACTCTATTGAGTATAGCCGGATGTCAGTTTAATAAAACTCCTGGAGGGTATTTGAGTGCGTGGGAAAAGCCAAGAGCAGATTTTACTGAGATAGGAAAAGCCCTGTTAGAATGTGGCATGCCAACACCTTATGATGTCGATCCAGAAAATAGAAAGCAGAGCATCAATGCAAAAGCAACAATTTATGCTTGCATGCTTCAATTAGGTTTTCGCTATAAAGATGAAGAAGTAGCAAGAGCGGGTGGGCCATGTTATACTTTTAGAGCCGAAAACCTTCCCATTTGTCGTCCAGGCGCTGTGATCCCTAGGCCCAGTGTCAAGAAGCGCTTGAACAGCCCTTATTGTAAACAGTATAAAAATGCACCTGAATGCAAACCTTAAGTTTTGCTGTTTGTGATGATCAACAATCCCTACCTTCATGCTTCTCATGCCCGTACGGGGATGGCTTAATTCAGCATGTCAATGCTAATTATTTATGAGGACAACAACTGTTGGCGCAATGATATAAAATATCTATTTTGGTTGTAATCAAAATATTGATAATAATTATAAGCATATCGTTGATAGAATATGGTTTTAGTAATAATTTTACCGTATTTTTGCTATAATAATTATGGCATAATCTTCGGAAAGATAAAAATAATATAGGCTGATAATGTTCATCATTGTTTTGGAAATAAAAAACAGCATGTATAATAATTTATAGATTGTTTCGTAATATCAAAATTACTCAAGGATAGGAAAATGAAGCAGATTTTAAAATTATTAAGCGGGATAACCTTATTTGTTATGGCAGGATGTTACCCAGAGCAGCCTTCTCGAACAGCTGTAGATGCATGGGAAAAATCCGGTGCAGATCAGCTTGAGATAAAAAAAGCCCTGTTAGAATGTGGAATACAGCATCTTGATGGTCGTCTTGATACAGAAATAAGTATGGATGAAAAATTCAATGCAGAGGAGTCTGTGAATGCATGTATGATCCAAGCAGGTTTTCAAGATAAATTGGGAAGAATGAAGTGGTGTGAGAAATATGAAAATCTTCCAATTTGTCAGCCTGATGCAGTTATTCCTCAGCGAAGTGTAGAGAGGCGTTTGAATAGTCCTCATTGTAAAGAGCATAAAGAACAACCTGAATGTCAACCTTAAGTATTGAGGCTGCTGTAATCAAAAATCCTTACATTCTTGTTTTTGCATGGGGTGGGTGGGATTGTTTCTTCAATATCTATATGCTAACAAGAGTCATCTTGCGTGTGAGCAAATATTAGAAGACTTATCAGTCTTTCTATCGTAAATATTGAAGGAGGGGGAATGAAAAAAACATTGAAATTATTGAGTGCTATAATTTTATTAAGCACTGCTGGGTGTATTAGCAAACCTCCCCCATCGACATTAGAATTATGGGAAAAGCCCGGTGTCAATAAGTCTATGGTCCAACAAGCACTGTCAAAATGTGGTTGGAAACCAATCTACGCTTCTTCTGAAAATATGGATTCGCGTGCAAGTGATTTTGCAGCAGTTTATGAGTGCATGACTAAAGCAGGTTATCGGTACAAATTACAAGATTCAAAGGGAATCTATTTTTCATCAGCGCCGCGAAGTGATTCATTTTTAGTCAATTTAATGGTAGCAGGGTATCAGCAGGTTATGGACAATGATACTTTTGGTGTAACCAATTCGACAAAACAAGAGCGAGATTTGATGTTACGTTTTGAAAATGATAAAAAGCGCCAGAAAATAAAAAAAGCTTTGCACAAGTGATCGCCAACAGTAGAACGTTGATTTTTAAAGCAATAATTGAATAAAAATATTAAACGGGAGAAGAGAGAAATATCGGTCTTTTGTCTCCAATGTAGTTATATTCATCAGCTACGAGATTGGCAATAGTATTGTTGTCAGATGATGCTAGCGGGGGATAGTGAGTTGTTGTTTAGAGAAATTTATTCAATATAAAGAATGGAAAATAATAGCTTTGCTAAAATATTTGCTTTAACGATAATAAACAGATAGCTTTCATAGAGCTGATTTTGATGAAATTTTATTTTGGTGTTTTTAAATTTCAAAATGGTGAGTATTTTACTGTATTTTAGATTTTATCAAAAGATCTAAAATATTACATTTATTAATTCAATTTTTTTTGTTAGATGTCTAGCATTTCTAATATAGAAATTATGTAGATTAGCTTATACATTAGTGTGCAATTTCTTGTTTTTTTGTTGTGGTTGAAGGAATAATGCGGTTATAGATTGCGTGTACTGTATCTTATTTGTGCTGTGTTTTATTAAAACGTTTTAATCGTTTAATCTTAAAAGTTATTCTCATTTTGTTGTATTTTAATTTTTCGGTGGTGAGATAAATTGAATATTGTATCTCTTCAAAGTTCGCATTTTTTCACGTTTTTTTAAAGATTGGTGTTTCGGCACTTTGTAATTGCAGTTTTCAGCGGTTTTTGAGATGCCTTCTTTAAAGGGATTGTCATCTTAAATGGTATTTTTAAACTTTTTGTTCTTTCTTTACATAAGACACAAAACATATTATTTAATGCTGTAATTTATCATAAAAAATAAAATAATTTTGTTTGTTTCATTCTTGTTGTGTTTAATTTGTGGTTTATTTTTTTGCCAGCATTTTTTCTTGTTGAAAAAAGAAAGTTTTGAAAAACAATGATAGTCAAGGTATCTAACAATCACTTGTATTCGTGCGTTTTTACAGCAGCTATTTTTTCTTTTTTGTTAAATATAAATATTGAGGCACATTCTCATTCATATACATCACTGTCATGTGACAAAAACAAATTACCTTATGAATGCAGTGATGGTTCAAAGCATACAATTAGTGATAAAGTATATAAATTCACGGCACCTGTTAAAGAAAAGAATGGGGAGGGGCGGTCTCTCATGTTACCTGCTGCTATAGTAGTGCAGGAGCCAAATACAGTTATTCAGGCAATGCGTGTAGAGGTTGAAGCTACTGCAGGTATAGAAGATATTTATGGTGTTTTGGTATCACAAGGGGGCAAAATTGTTTTGAGCGATTCAGCTTTTAAAAATGTATCAATAGGTCTTAAAGCTGATAGTGGAATGATTGAGGTTAATCGTGGAACAATTGAGGCTTCTCAGATTGCTGCTTATGCAGAGAATCTAGGAGCATCTGTTACGTTAACGGATACAGAAATTAAAGTGGAAGGTTTGGGTATCGGTCAAGAGAGTGCTCTTTTCGTTAGGGCTGATGCGAGTATTCAGATGAAAAGTGGATTTATTGATGTGAATGATGCTGCTGCGCTTTATGTGGGGAGAGGGGGTAGTGCGACTTTAGATGGTGTTACCATTGCTTCAAAATATCAAAAAACAGAAGACAAAGAAAATACAAATGAAAAAATTACACATACAGTTTTCAATGTAAAACATCATGGTTCTGTTTATGTAAAAAATACGAATATTATTTCTACGGATGTTCATGTTTTAACAGTTGGACAAGATTCTAACACACCATCCAATAATGGCAGGGAAGGAAATATTTTAATTTCACGGGTTAATATTGAAGATTCAACAATTAAAGCAATCGGTAACAAACAGGGTATGTATTTTGAGAGGGATGGGGAAAATGATGCGTATGAACAGGGACTTGTCTTTTTGAAAAGGACAATTTTTGAGGTTCCAGACGGAACAGCTATTCATAGTAATAAAAGTCGTAGTTATATTGGAGTAACAGAAGGTACAAAAATTTTTGGTGATTTATTATTAACAGCTGAAAAGGGGGGGACTGTAGCGATTTTGGCTGATTCCTCTTCATTGATAGGAGGGACTCGTGTTGCCGATGATTCTATTGCTGAACTTTATTTAACAGGGGGATCAAAATGGTTTTTGACAAAAAGAAAAGGGATAGATTTGCAAGTTGCAAACCGTACAAGTTCGTCTATTTCATTTGTGAAAGTTTCTGATAGTTTTATTGCTTTTGAGATTCCAATGTTTCAGGAGTATCAGACACTTTATATTGGGAAGGGAGAAAAAGAAGTTTATAGTGCGCAAGATAGGGCAGATATTTATCTCAATACACATCTCAGTAGTGATGGTTTGCTCGATAATAAAAAAACTGATCGGCTTTTGATACATGGTGATGTTTCTGGAAAAACGACAGTTTATGTGCAATTTGTTTCAGGAAATCAGGGTGAGATAGCAACCGGTGAAAATGCTCATAGTATTTCACTTATTCAGGTTTCTGGAAAAGCGGCAGAGGATTCTTTTCAGTTAAATCGTGCTTATATCGCATTAGAGGGTTTGCCTTACCAATATTATCTTCATGCTTATGGTCCAGCTTCTGCTCTTGGAAATGCACAAACTTCTCAAAGATTGGTTGAAGGAGATGGAGATTTTTGGGATTTCCGCCTTGAAAGTAAATATATTCAGCCTGCTTTAGAGGTGTCTGCTATTCCCCCTTCTGAGTTAAAGATCAGGGAGGTTGTTCCACAGGTTCCCACTTACCTTCTGGTACCAAATGCTTTGTTTCATGTTGGGCTCATGGATATTAGTCATCAACAAAAGCAGTTGCACGTTAGGCGGTCTATTCCTCGTAAATTATTAAAAGTTGAAGGGAATTTTGCTTTATCTGTTCAGAGTTATGGTGGACGTTATCGTTATGTCTCAGATCTTTCTACACTTAAATATGGGTACGATGGACATGTTGATTATAACGCTATAGAAACAGATCTTTTGCTTAAAACGGTAGAGAGTGCACATAATACGACATCTTTTGGGATTATGGGAACCTATGGAAAACTTTCCTTACAACCTCATAATGTGGAACAAAGTCAAAAGAGTACATTTAATAAATGGTCATTTACGGCATATGCTAGTGTGAAACATTACACTGATTTTTACGTAGACGGTCTTTTATCTTATGGCTTGTTTAAAGGGGATGTGCATAGCCGTGTTTGGGGTAAGACGGCGACATTAAAAGCAAAACCTCTCAACGTTTCTTTTTCTGCTGGTAAAGTGTCTATGATAGGACGTGAAGGTCTTATTTTTGATCCGCAATTTCAGCTTATTTATCAACATCTTCAATTTGATAAGTTTCGTGATATTGACGGATTTGATGTTGAGATGAAAAAAATAGATCAATGGTTTATGCGTGTTGGTGGGCGTTTAAGTAAAACATTTACAGCCTCCGAAAAGGATCGTATCATTTCTTTTTATGGCACTATTCATCTTGCTCATTGTTTTGATAAAGAACAATTTGTTCATTTTAAAGATGTTTTCCAGTTGGGTTCTTTCGGGTCTTCTTTAGAAACAGGTTTGGGTATCAATGCGCAGTTTTCTTCTAAAGTTACACTTCACAGTGATCTTAGCTATCAGCATAGGTTAACCAAGGCTGGTTTTTCTGGAGTTCATTTTTCTGGTGGTTTGCGCTATCATTTTTAATAAATCTTTTTAAAAATAATAAATGTAATTTTTAAAGTTTTATTTTATTGCCGGGATTTAAACCATTGATGGTGCAGAATTTTAATTGCTTCTTTTAATAATGCTATCATGTGTTTTAATAAGTATGGAAGGATCACGTTGATTTATTTTTTTATCTGGTTGATAGGGGAGCTTAAATGCTTCAAAAAAAATGATAATGAGACTGTGAATCTATTTGTGTTATTTTGGCTATAAATATTGGGGATGTGTTTGTCATCAGCTTTTTAAAATAGTAGCCTTATTATCCTGTTATGCTGTAAAGACTGGCGTTTGAGGTCGCTGATATCAATCATGAAAGGCAGGGAGATATTGACTGTTGATTAAAAGCTTTTGCTGTTAAGCAAAGGAGGAGATATGTACAATATACAGCTCGATCGTTTCGTGGATGATGCGTATTTTTATGCTTTAAAATTTTGCAAAAAGCGTTTTTGAAGCTGTTCGTATCGATCGCATTATTGTAGGTGGATAATGAGAAAAGTGGTAAAGCTTGAACACTTTTAACATCAAATTCAATATCTTCAGTTCTTAATAAAGATAAATCCTTTAAAAAAATTGTTCTAATGGCTGTATTGAATATATGAACAAGATCATGTCTTCTTTGTTAAATAGATATGAAATATAAGTTTTAAATCAAAGTGGGGGAGGTAAGATCTTTTGTTCTTCTTTTAAGATGTGGGGAGAAGAGGTTGATCGTATCAAAAAAGTCGTTTAGAAGTTTTTATTATTGTTTCAAATATAGAAACATTGAAGAGCTTTTATTAAAATGGGGTGTAAAAGTAGATTATATCTTCCTCAATTCCTGTTTTTTGAAATATGCACCTTTAATGGAAGATGTTGGCAAAGTTTTAGGCAATCGCATTTGCATTGTGAGTTCGTTTGTATCGATAAGATTTATATTAAAGTTCAGGGGCAGTAAAAATATCTTTATCGGACTATTGATAAACATGGTGTTTCCATATGATGCTTAAGGTGTCATCGAGCCATTTATGGTAATTGCGTGCTTCTTCGTTTGAGTTATGAACAGAGAAAATAAAACCAGGATATCCACCAAATGCTGGTGGAGGTGGTGAAAGATGATTGGTTTCAAAGAAAATGATAGTTCTGGCGGTTTGAGGATGCTGTGCAACCTTATCTAGACCTAAAAATCCAGAAAACCGTCCATGACCACGAAGAGGAATAATATAATTTGCCGCCACTTTTTCAGCTGGGAGTATATCGGGAAGGTCTGGGGTTTGTTCAGCTAAAGCGGCATTCATACATAGTTTTGCAAATGAAATCCCTGTACCTTGCTCAACAATAAAATGGGAGACACCCGATCCACCTATACGAGCGCCAATCTCAATGATATAAGGTAAATTATGAGCATCTAGGCGTAGCTCTACATGGGCAGCACCTATATTTATACCAAGAGCTTTAACTCCAGAGCATGCAGCCTCACATAAAGCAATAATTAAAGGATCATCTATATCACAGCGTTGACGATAAATTGTTTCTTCAAACCATGGTCCCTCAGGCTGTCCCTTGTCTCCAACGGCCAGAACGTGTACACCTGCTGTATCAACAAAGCATTCTACGACAAACTCTTTTCCTGGCAAATACTGTTCTACGACTAAACCTACAGGTTTACTTTTATCATTAAAACGTGCCATGTCTTTATGCTGAACATTCCATACGGCTTTAATGAGATCAGGAAGTTCGGCGGAATTTTTAGCTAACATTACGCCTGTACTTGCCCATCCAGAGACGGGTTTAATAACGAGTGGATAATCCAAGGCTTGTGTTTGTGATAGGTTTTCTGGATGATCTATATAAAAGAATCCTGGTGTTCTTAAGCCTGCTTTAGCGAAAGCTTGACGCATGAGATATTTATTTCTGGTTAATGCTGCTATTTCTGGTTCAATACTTGGAGTATTGATTTTTTTTGCAGCCAAAGCTGTCCATAGGATGGCTTCTTCGCGAAGGGTCATAACCCCAGAAATATTGCGTTCTTTTGCTCCCGTTGCAAAAGTGTCTAGAGCTGCCTCTGGGTTATCAAAAACAGGAAGTTGCCAAGTTGAAGTTATTGCTGCAGGGTGTTGAGTGGGAGCGCTTTCAGCGGTATCATAGATCATTACTAATTCGATATTAGCTGCTTGTGCTGCTTCAAATATAAATGGTAATTTTGCATTGCGCTGGCAAATTAACGCGAGTTTTTTCATTTTGTTTCCTCATTAAATTTGGAGTTTTGAGAATGGCGTTTATGTTGCCATGTAGATACCTTTGATGCATCTATAAATAAGAGTGTCATCCCTATAACAACTACAATCATAGCAATTATTTTGATCATATTGAGAGAAGGGCTCGAGCCGATTATCCATTCACATGCAATCACTGCAAAAGGGGATAATACGCCGATAGTGTTGGCGTATTATACGCCTCCTTCGGCTAAAACTTTTTGATATAATACGTAAACTGGTGCCGAGCAAACAGTTCCTAAAATCAATATTTTAAATATATCTTCTAACTTAAGATAGAAGAGTGGGGCAGGATCAAAAATAAATAATGGCATAAATGATGCTGCAGAAATTGTCGTGATCCAAGCCAGTGAGGTGAGCAAAGGTAGATTTTTAAGATAACGTTTAGACAATAAGCCATAAGCAGAATAAGAAAGTGCTGCTGTTAAGGCAAGCACTACTCCTATCAGGTTATAATATCCACCTTCTCCACTATTTATATTGAATACTACAGCTGCTACACTGACAATTATCACTCCACTAAGCTTCAGCCATGAGAATTTAAGGACATTTGTCAATGCACCTAATATATAAGTAATTCCTGGAATAGTAGCGAGCACCATGGTTAAATCACTGGCTTTGAGTGATTTTAATGCGCCAAAACTGCATACAAAATACAGCGAAAATCCTAACACTGAGAGAATTAAAAAAGAAGGTATCATGGAAAGCAATGGTAGGGATCTGAAAACAGCTTTCTCACGAAATATTGCAATCAGCCATAAGGTGGCAGCGGTGGCAAACAACCTAAGTCCAACCGCATGCATGACGGGTATATTGCTAACCAAATTCTTAGATAATAACCAACTTATGGAAAACAATGCTAGAATGGCAAAAGTAAATAATAATAATCGTCCTTTTATAAAACTCAATGATTTAATCCTCTAATCACTCGCTGTGCATAAGATGATGTTGAAAAATTAAATCGTGACTTTGAGGTCTGTGGTTTTCCAAGATTATTTTGGATATAATCTTTAGCTCCTGCCAAATAAGCGTCATCATCTAATGCTTCAAGTGCTTCTATATCTGCTATCATCAATATTTCAAAAAGCAAGATCCCTGTAGCAGCATCGAATGTCATATGCTGATCAGAATCTTTTGGATAACGAAATATGCGTTCTAATAGGATAAATTCAGTTATTTCTTTCCAAAATTTTGGATGATTTTGTAGCATAATACGCACTGTAATTAAATCAACTTTAGTTTCTTCTAGAAGACCTGTAAACCAATTTAATTTTATATACAGATTTTTATCCAATGGCCGCGGTCCGGTATGATGTGCATAGTCATGATAATAGCCCCACAAACAGCAAGCATCGAAAATGTCTTCTTTAGATAAGTTACGACTATGCAATTGACCGAACAGGAATTTACTATCTCGACCGAGTAAACGTTCAGCTTCCACAATTGTTTGCTTTGTTTTTTTTGAGCAGCCGCTACAGATTCTGGGAATAGAACAATGCAATTGCCTTCTAAAAAACCTCTTGATGCTATTCCCATTTTTATACATTGAAAAGGTGATACATAATTATTTGTATATTTTGAGGCGTCAGCAAGATAGGCCGTTTCATGACGATATCCTGTAACTAATTCCAGCCGGAATCCTTCTGGATCAGGTCCATTTGTTGCACGCATTGGAGCCAAGAAAAACAAGGGAGCATCTGGTAATGGGGCTTTGAAAGCAGCCAAAGTGTTATCAAATTTAGGAGGGGTCGTTAAACCGCTGATTATCCACTGATGAAGATCATCAGAAATGGTCGCTAAAAGTTTTGGAGATAATCCGTCAAGAATATTGGCATGGTGGTTCAGCAGAGTGATCAATTCATTGATCTTATTATTATCTGCTGAAGTTGGTTCTTTAATGCTCCCATCTCGTTCTTGGCGCATACGGAATTTGTCAACCAAGTTAACAATGGAAAGAAGCGCTTCAGATTTTTTCATGATTAGTTGACTTTAGCGAGTGGAGCAAAAAGGCCATTGGCACTTGTCCAAAATTTTCAACAATATTCAGCCTATAGCGATTTGCCGCAACCGATGTTGTGATACAAGAATCTTGCTTTTTCAGCCTTACAAAGAACGGCTGCATCAGCATTGCTGTTGGCAAATACTTTGTCATATTGATGAGCTACCAGAGATTGTGGGGCAGGATGAGTCGCTACGGTTTTAATTTCATCAATGTTATTGCGTTTAGCTAAAACCATAGAGTGAGTAGGCATGATAAAGCTGTCAAATAATTGCATATCACCTAAACGGGTAAATATGAGTGTATGTAAATCAGGGTAAGCAGCACGGCTTAGAAGATACCTATCTTTTTTTTTGAGCAAGTTCATTAAATGCTTCTTCAAGAGTTGCGTATAAGATAATACGGGATCTCGAGTCAGTGGACAAAATATTTTTATTGTGATTGTTAAGCCACCATTATTCTGTAGTTGCACAGTTAGTATCTGCAGGGACAAGTGTATAGATAAATGTATTATTTTCAGATTGCATGATCTCTATTCTTTATAATTATATGCCTAAATTTAAACTAGTGTAATATGTAGAGTATATCAAGCACAATGCGTTAAGTAATTTAGTGCTTTATAAAATCATGTATATGTGAAAGAAAATTTACGATATAATTTTGTTTGTTCATTATTCTATCATGCCGTAAAACATCGTCGTTTAGGGGAGTGATTGAGCAGGAAAAATTCTATGCAGGGTATTTATTGGATATGTTAGAGAATTATTGGAATGGTTAAGCGAAGATGAATGATACGTAAACCGTACTGCTCTATCATTTTTTGGATGATCAGCGTTTTTGAATCTATTCATATTGATAATACTATTGTAGGTGAATAATAAGCAAATTGGTAAGGCGTGAACATCTTTGCTATAAAACTCAATATATTTAATTTCTTAATTAAGATCATACTTTTAAAAATTGTTTTACTATTATGATTGTATTGAATATATAAAAGGCAATCATCATTGTCTTGTTTGTAAAAGAAACATGAAATATAACTCTTAAATTAGAGTGGGATTGGCTAGATTTTTTCTTCTTTGGAATCGTTAAGAAGGTCAGATTAAACCTTATTGAAGCTACAGAACCTAAAAAAACAGTCGTTTTTTTTGTGAAAAGATCAGAGGTAAACAATATGCGTGAGATTTTGGATCGTTTTGATATACCATTGAATAAGAAGAGTTCTGTTCAAAAGATTCAAAATCTTTCATGCCAATCACACCCAAAACGGTTTTATAAGCAAGTGAAGATCGCTTGTGAGGAGGTCGGCTTTACGATTTTGTTGGATGAACGTCCCGTAAAAACGCCCGCAAGGCGTCATTTTCATGTGCCAACAGAAGTGTTTGCTGAATATGTTGCTCAGGAATTTGAGAACCAAAAGCACGTTGTTGATCCTGCAAAAATGCCGATGACGCGTTTGGTTAATACTGTTATTGATGGTATCGCTGATGATATGCAGGTGGTTTTTGAAGATTTATTGCGTTTTGTTGCATGTGATATGATCTTTTATCGTGCACAGACACCTAAAGAGTTGGTGCAAAAACAATCTGAGCAATGGGATCCTTTATTAGATTGGGCAGAAAAAAAACTGGGTGCAAGGTTTTATTTGACAGAAGGGCTGATGCATGTGGAACAATCACCAGAAGCACTTCAAGCTGTGAGTCATTATTTACGTAGCGTTGAGTCTGCTTATATGCTTGCTGCACTTCATATGATGACAACCTTAACGGGATCTGCTCTCATTGCTCTTGCTGTTGCTGCGGGAAACATTGATGCTGATCATGCTTGGTCTATTGCCCATTTAGATGAAGATTGGATGATGGAGCAATGGGGAATAGATAAAGAAACAATGGTACGTCGTGCTCATAAAAAAGTTGAATTTAAGGCTGCTGCTACAATTGTTACAACTTGTTTATAGGGGAAAATCTTTTATTTACGTGCATTCTTTTCGCTCAGAGTATTTTTGTGACTTTTTGAGGATTGGTTTTTACTTTATCAAGTCCAGGAAATATTTCATTGGTTATGGTTAAGAGCGCTTCGTCATTGCCACGGATAAAATACCATTGGTTATCGTGAAGTAGGGCAATAATTTCAGTTTGAATAGAGCATTTTTTTCCAGCATTTGTTGTGGTTACAAGCTCCACGGGTATAACAAAATAAGGGGTACCATTATCAAGGGTACCTTCACGTTTTTGTTTTTGATCAATGTTGATCGTTTCAATCTTGTAACTTTCTGCCAACCGTTCTATTTGGCTTTTCATGATTTGTAGAAATTGTGATTGATTAAGATTTTTTTTGGCGGTTAAGCGGTTGATGACTTGGGGAGGAATAGCATTTAAGATGGCATTTGCATCGGCATTTTTAAGTGCTTTACTATAAGCAGATGTTGCTTTCTCAAGAGTTGTAAGTTTTTGGTTGGTTATTGTATGTGCTTTAGTTGTTGATGTGATAAAGACAATGCATAAAAGAACGGGAACGAGAAAACAAATTCGCGGCATTAGAAACCTTTGTTAATTCATTTGAAGAGATTCAACACATTATAAAGGAAAAGCGGATGAGCAAAAAGCCTCTTGCGCTTTTGCATGAGAAGAATATCCACAAAAATGGAGGCTTTTGCCTCCATTTTCAAAATCAAAAGAATGCGTATTGATTGTTTAAACAGAATAGTACATATCAAATTCAACAGGATGGGGTGTTGTTTCGTAACGCAAGACTTCTTGCATCTTTACTTGAATGAAGGAATTAATCTGATCATCATCAAAAACGTCGCCAGCTTTAAGAAAGCCACGATCTTTGTCAAGTGCTTCAAGCGCTTCACGCAGGCTTCCTGAAACAGTAGGGATTTCTTTAAGTTCCTTTAAGGGAAGATCATAAAGATCTTTATCCATAGCATGTCCGGGATGAATTTTGTTTTTGATGCCATCAAGACCAGCCATTAAAAGGGCTGCAAATGCCAAATAGGGATTTGCTGTTGGGTCTGGAAAACGCACTTCTACGCGTTTTGAATTTGGTGAGGAGCTCATAGGAATACGGCAAGATGCAGAACGATTACGTGCTGAATAGGCAAGAAGAACAGGAGCTTCATAACCAGGAACCAAACGTTTATAGGAGTTTGTGGATGGGTTTGTAAAAGCATTGATTGCTTTTGCGTGCTTAATAACACCACCGATAAAAAACAGACAGGTTTCTGATAGTCCGGCATATTCATTTCCTGCAAAAATGGGTTTGCCATCTTTCCAAATGGAAATGTGGACATGCATTCCAGAGCCGTTATCACCAAAAACTGGTTTTGGCATGAAGGTTGCTGTTTTCCCATAACTATTTGCTATTTGATGTACAACATATTTAAAAATTTGCATCTTGTCAGCCTCGCGAACAAGTGTATCAAAACGAATACCCAATTCATGTTGGCCTGCTGCTACTTCGTGATGGTGTTTTTCGACCTGTACGCCCATATCCTTGAGTGCTGTGAGCATTTCAGAACGCATATCTTGGCAGGAATCAATTGGCGGAACAGGAAGGTAGCCTCCCTTTATTCGTGGGCGATGCCCTAGATTTCCTGTTTCATATTCCGTATCATCATTGGAGGGAAGTTCACTTGAATCGAGTTTAAACCCTGTGTTGTAAGGGTCCGTTTTATAGCGCACATCATCAAAGATAAAAAACTCTGCTTCTGGACCTACATTGATTGTATCTCCAATGCCTAAAGATTTCATATAAACCTCAGCCCTTTTGGCGATAGAACGAGGATCTCTACGATAAAATTCACCAGAGACAGGATCAAGTACATCACAAAATATGACCAAAGTAGATTGAGCAAAAAAAGGATCAATGTGTGCTGTTTCTGGATCTGGCATTAAAACCATGTCAGATTCATTAATTGTTTTCCAACCAGCAATTGAAGAACCATCAAACATGACACCATCACTAAAAGTATCTTCGCTGATCTCTGCGATATCCATTGTAATGTGATGCAATTTTCCTCGTGGATCAGTAAAACGTAAATCAACAAAACGGATTTCGTTGTCTGTAATCTGTTTGATAATATCTGATGCGGTTGTCATATTCAATTTCCTTAATGTGGCGTTGAGGTGGATAAAAAAGTGAATTTTCTCGTTATTTATTAAAGGGCATCGATACCGGTTTCGTCCGTGCCTATACGAATTGCATCATCAATGGAAAAGACAAATATTTTTCCATCTCCTATATGTTTGGTTTGAGCTGCTTTACGTATTGCATCAACAGTTTGTTCCAGTTTTTCATCGGACACAACAATTTCAATCTTTACTTTAGGTAGAAAGTCAACAACATATTTCGTACCACGATAAAGTTCTGTATGTTCCCTTTGACGACCAAAACCTTTCGCTTCTGTTACTGTAATACCATGTAACCCAATTTTTTGAAGCGCTTCTTTCACTTCATCAAGTTTGAAAGGTTTTATAATGGCTTCAATTTTTTTCATGCTGAAATTATCTCCAACGTTATTTTGTCTTTTTAGACTGCATCACATTATATTGACAACTGTAAGATGTCCAACAGATACTTTGTGCACAAAAAGTCGCAAATAATGATACTCTAAGCTCTTTTAGGAGAGTTTCTTTTGTAGAATACAGTCAAACACTGTTTTTTGGGAAAAAACCTTACAATTCTTTTACAAGAATTCAAATTATACAATAAAAGAGTTTTGTTTCTTTTTTTTAGATAACACATTTACTTATAAGGATAATTAGACATTTTCCACATTAAATGAGAAACTCTAATAGCGTAGGATTTTCTCATTTTAGATCTTTTTGTCGTCAATCAATCAAAACAATACCTTTATATATCATAAATAGTACGAGTGTGTGGGTAACAACATTTGAAAAAAAATAAAATGTTTTTTATGAAAGCTTTCTATCACTAAAGGCTTTACAATATTAGGGAGTAGGGGAGATAAATATTGGAAAAGAGTGTGATGTTGCTGATTATGCTTCTTCATAAACGTAAAAATGGTGGTGTACAATAAATGAGTTTATCATTATAGCATTCATAGCTGCTGTTGTGAAATGGGCTTGGGAGCATTGAGAAATGTTTCTTTAAAACAGATGTGTGAATTGGCAATGCAAATATATTCCGTTTGGGGCGTTTTGTCCCTTCGTGAGGAATATGATCCCATTAAGGAACGCGATGAATAAAAGCGTGAAGCAATGGCAATCTTCATTATAAGATATTGCCGCGGATTCCTTTGAAATCATAAAGATAAATTAAGAAGTGATGTAAAGATAGGAACTTATTTATACCCTTAAAACTTCGTATTTTTCCCAGTTTAGGCTGTCTGGTCGTTTCAGGTATAAACAAAACAGAGAATAAATATGCAATTATGCGCGCATTCTTATTTGGCAATACGACAACTGAAACAGCTTATAAAGCGCTAAATTGTTTTTAGTCTTTGCTTCAAACGTGTTGCACTACTGGAATTAGGTGTTGGTTTACAGGTAATAATAAAAGTACAGGCTTTGTTAGTATGCTGTATTTTACAATAAAAAGCGTTTCTAAGAATTGGAATTATAGAGAGATGGGCGTAGTAAAACATCTTTTAGAAATTTTCCCGTATAGGAAGCGGGAACCTTAATGATGTCTTCAGGGCGTCCAATTGCAACAATTTCACCACCGCGATCTCCACCTTCTGGTCCTAAATCAATAATCCAGTCGGCTGTCTTTATAACATCAAGGTTATGTTCAATGACTATAACTGTGTTGCCCTGCTCGACTAGTTCGTGAAGCACTTCAAGAAGTTTGGAAATATCATGAAAATGTAAACCTGTTGTCGGTTCATCCAAAATATAGAGTGTACGTCCCGTTGTTTTACGAGAAAGTTCTTTCGCAAGTTTTACACGTTGTGCTTCCCCACCAGAAAGTGTGGTTGCTTGCTGTCCTACTTTTATGTAACCCAATCCTACTTTAATGAGAGTTTCCATTTTATTATGAATAGCGGGAATAGCTTGGAAAAATTCTTCTGCCTTTTCAATTGTCATATCCAAAATATCGGCTATAGACTGTCCTTTGAATTTTATTTCTAGTGTTTCTCGGTTATAGCGTTTTCCTTTACAGACATCGCAAGTAACATAGACATCAGGTAAAAAGTGCATTTCAATTTTGATGACTCCGTCGCCTTGACATGCTTCGCACCGTCCTCCTTTAACATTAAATGAAAAACGCCCAGCTTTGTAACCGCGGGCTTTTGATTCTGGAAGATCAGCAAACCACTCACGAATCGGTGTAAAAGCACCTGTATAGGTTGCGGGATTAGAGCGTGGGGTGCGTCCAATAGGGGACTGGTTGATATCAATGACTTTATCAAGAAATTCTAATCCTTCAATTTTGTCATAGCTGGCAGGGCTGTGATGAGAGCCCATGATATGATGTGATGCTGCTTTGAAAAGCGTTTCAATAAGAAATGTTGATTTTCCTCCTCCAGAAACACCAGTTATGCATGTGAAGGTTCCAAGAGGAATATTCGCATTGATATTTTTGAGGTTATTGCCTTTGGCGCCAATGACTTTAAGTGTTTTCGTTTTTGATATTTTGCGTCGCTTTGTCGGCATTTTAACAGCCATTTTTCCTGAAAGGTATTGGCCTGTGAGAGAGGCTGAATTTTCTATAATTTCCTGCGGTGTCCCTTGCGCTATGATTTCTCCACCATGAACGCCCGCGGCAGGCCCCATATCGACAACATAGTCTGCTGTGAGAATAGCATCTTCATCATGTTCAACAACAATAACTGTATTGCCAAGATTGCGCAAATGACGCAGCATTTCCAAAAGGCGTTCATTATCGCGTTGGTGTAAACCGATAGATGGTTCATCTAAAATATAAAGAACGCCTGTAAGACCAGAACCAATTTGGGATGCCAACCGAATGCGTTGGCTTTCTCCCCCTGAAAGCGTTCCTGAATTTCGAGACAAGGTAAGATATTCCAATCCTACATGATTTAAAAAAGCCAAGCGTTCACGAATTTCTTTTAAAATACGTACGGAGATATTACGTTGTTTTTCTGTGAGATATTGATGAACATTGGCAAACCAATCATCTGCCTTTAGAATAGAAAGATCTGATATTTGCCCAATATGCATTCCGTTTATTTTTACAGCAAGTGCCTCTGGTTTTAAACGATAACCGTGACAAGCTGGGCAGGGCGAAGAAGACATATAACGTTCGATTTCTTCTCGAGACCAAGCAGAATCGGTTTCTTTCCAGCGTCTCTCCATATTAGGGATGATTCCTTCAAAGGGTTGGGTCATTTTATGCGAACCAGAATTATTTTTATAGATAAAAGAAATTTCATCTCTTTTTGTACCGTAGAGAATAGCCTGTTGTGCTTCACTAGAGAGTTCACACCATTGATCTGTGAGTTTGAAACCGTAAGCTTTTCCTAATGCTTCTAAGGTTTGACTATAATAAAGTGAATCCGATTTAGCCCAAGGAGCAATGGCTCCATTCTTTAGGGTAAGGTTTTTATTTGGCACAATTTTTAGTGGATCCATTGCCTTTTTGATACCCAATCCATCGCAGAGAGGACAGGCCCCAAAAGGATTATTGAACGAAAAAAGGCGTGGTTCAATTTCAGGAATAGAGAAACCCGATACTGGGCAGGAAAACTTTTCTGAAAAAATGAGCCGTTTGTGTGTATCATTTTTTGATTTATGAGCAGATTCCTTTGTCGTTTCTTTTTGTGCTAAGGGTTGGTCTGCCATTTCAGCTATGGCAAGTCCATTTGCTAGCTGTAAACAGGTTTCTATACTATCAGCCAAGCGAGAGGTGATATCCTTCTGTACAACAATGCGGTCTACCACGACATCGATGTCGTGTTTATATTTTTTATCAAGAGGTGGAATATCAGCGATTTCATAGAATTTTCCATCAACTTTAGCGCGTTGAAATCCTCTTTTTAAAAGTTCTGTTAGCTCTTTTTTATATTCTCCCTTTCGTCCTCGCACTAAGGGTGCCATAATAAAAATTCGTGTTCCTTCTGGTAAGGACATAATTTGATCCACCATTTGACTTACTGTCTGGCTTTCAATAGGAAGTCCTGTTGCAGGAGAATGAGGAATACCAATACGTGCAAAGAGAAGACGCATGTAATCGTGGATTTCAGTAACGGTACCTACCGTTGAACGAGGGTTGCGACTGGTTGTTTTTTGTTCAATGGAGATAGCTGGAGAGAGACCGTCTATGCGGTCGACATCGGGTTTTTGCATGACTTCCAAAAATTGGCGTGCATAGGCTGAAAGGCTTTCGACATAGCGACGTTGTCCTTCAGCGTAAATTGTATCAAACGCTAAAGATGATTTCCCTGATCCAGAAAGTCCTGTTATAACAATGAGTTTGTCACGAGGCAGATCAAGATCAATATTTTTAAGGTTATGCTCACGTGCACCGCGAATGGAGATATATTTTTGATGAGTCATACTTTATCCTTGGCATATGTGGCAAAAATTGAGCACCTAAAATGGAATAAAACTGTTTTTTTAGAATTACAATGTGTTTAACTGCTTTAATGCAAAAGGAAGGTATAAGTTTTGTGAAAAAAATACAAATGAGCAGCTTTTTATTCTCTCGTGGTGGAATAAACTATGTGTTTTTATCATCTTTTGGTATAATTACACTCAATACAGTATTGAGAAAGGATAGCATACCCATATTGATGGTCAATTGCGACATGTAAATTGAAGGTCAAGATGGTTATAACTGTTATAGAACAGAGTACTTTACGAATTAAAATTTTGGAGTTTATACGATGGCTGGTAGCCTTAATAAAGTTATTTTGATTGGTAATCTTGGTGCCGATCCTGAAATCCGCCGTTTGAATTCTGGTGATCAAGTGGCAAATCTGCGTATTGCTACTTCAGAAAGTTGGCGCGATCGGAATACAAATGAGCGAAAAGAACGCACTGAGTGGCATAGTATTGTTATTTTTAATGAAAACCTTGTCAAAGTTGCAGAGCAATATTTAAAAAAAGGCAGCAAAATTTATATTGAGGGGCAGTTACAGACACGAAAATGGCAAGATCAAAATGGAAATGACCGTTATACAACAGAGATTGTTTTGCAAAAGTACCGTGGCGAATTACAAATGCTTGATGGGCGGGGAGCTGCGAGCGGGGAGCAAGGAGCAAGTCAAGGGGGGAGTTATAGTGGTGGCTTTGCCGATAGTCACTCAAATCAGAGAAATACTTTTGGTCAAAATAATAATCAATTGGGAGAAAGTTTTTCACACAAATTAGATGATGATGTCCCTTTTTAAGAGTCTTTAAATTGCAGTATTATGATCATTTTATGGTTTGCTTGTTTCAGATTTTTGAAGTTTAGCGAAGTGAAAATTGTTAATTATTATTGGTAATTTAAAATATAAATTAATAACATCTTGAAAAATATTGTTAAATTTCTTTTTTGTCATGGGAGAGAAATTAGCATTTTGGTGTATTTTTCGCTATAAATAAAGTGAAATGATTCTTTTTTGAAAGTTTTGAAATTGTGACCGATCTTACTCCACACCCAGAACGTGATGTGCTAACCGGTATTGAACCAATCAGTATTATTGATGAAATGCAACGCTCCTATCTCGATTATGCGATGAGCGTGATTGTTTCACGTGCACTCCCTGATGTCCGTGATGGTCTTAAGCCTGTTCATCGACGTATCCTTCATGCTATGAATGAGATGGGGCTTTCTTTTAATAAGTCGTATCGTAAATCTGCTGGTGTTGTTGGTGAGGTTATGGGGAAATTTCATCCCCATGGTGATGCTTCAATTTACGATGCATTAGTGCGTATGGCGCAGGACTTTTCTTTAAGAAATCCATTAATTGATGGTCAGGGAAATTTTGGTTCCGTTGATGGTGATCCACCTGCGGCCATGCGCTATACTGAGTGTCGTTTAGAAAAAGTTTCAGAAGAACTTTTAGCTGATATTGATAAAGATACTGTTGATTTTCAGGATAATTATGATGGGCGTGAGCGTGAACCGGTTGTCTTGCCAGCGCGTTTTCCCAATCTTTTGGTTAATGGATCAGGGGGGATTGCTGTGGGAATGGCAACCAATATTCCTCCCCATAATCTTGGTGAAGTCGTTGATGGTTGTATCGCTTTGATTGATAATCCCGATATCACACTCGATAAAATAATTGAAATTATTCCTGGTCCGGATTTTCCTACAGGGGGCATTATCCTCGGACATTCTGGTGTTCGTGCAGCTTATGAAACAGGGCGTGGCTCAATCATTATGCGTGCTAAAGTTGAGATCGAAGAGATTCGCAGTGGTCGACAAGCAATTATTGTGAGTGAGATCCCTTATCAAGTTAATAAGGCAACGATGATTGAGAAAATGGCCGAATTGGTGCGCGATAAACGCATTGAAGGAATCTCTGATTTGCGTGACGAATCTGATCGTGATGGATATCGGGTCGTTATTGAGCTGAAGAAAGATGTTGTTGCGGAAGTTGTTTTAAACCAATTATATCGGTATACGCCGCTGCAAACTTCCTTTGGTTGTAATATGGTTGCTTTGAATGGGGGAAAACCCGAACAGATGACGTTGCTTGATATGCTTCGTGCATTTGTTTCTTTTCGGGAAGAAGTTGTCAGTCGGCGAACAAAATATCTTTTGCGTAAAGCGCGTGAGCGAGCACATGTTTTGGTTGGTCTTGCCCTTGCTGTTGCCAATATTGATGAAATTATAGCGCTTATTCGCAAAGCTCCTGATCCGCAGACAGCACGTGCACAGTTAATGGAGCGACGCTGGCCAGCGATGGATGTTGCGCCTTTGATTAAACTTATTGATGATCCTCGTCATATTATTCATGAGGATGGTACTTATAATCTCTCTGAAGAACAGGCGCGTGCTATTTTAGAATTGCGTTTGCAACGATTGACAGCCCTTGGGCGTGATGAAATTGCTGATGAATTGAATAAAATTGGCGTGGATATCGCTGACTATCTTGAGATCTTGGCATCACGCGTGCGGATTATGTGTATTGTTAAGGATGAGTTGAGTGCTCTTCGTGAGGAGTTTGCAACGCCGCGACGTACCGTATTTGGCTTTGGTAGCGCTGAGATGGAGAGTGAAGATCTGATCGCGCCAGAGGATATGGTGGTAACGGTAAGCCATAGTGGTTATATTAAGCGTGTGCCTCTTAATACCTATCGTGCACAGCGACGTGGTGGTAAGGGGCGTTCTGGTATGTCCACGAAGGATGAGGATTTTGTAACGCGGTTGTTTGTTGCCAATACGCATACTCCGGTTCTTTTCTTTTCATCACGTGGGATTGTTTATAAGGAAAAAGTTTGGCGACTGCCGCTGGGGACACCCCAATCGCGTGGGCGGGCTTTGATCAATATGCTTCCCTTACAACAAGGTGAGCGTATTACAACGATTATGCCTTTGCCTGAAGATGAAGCGAGCTGGAGTGCATTAGATATTATGTTTGCGACAACACGTGGAACTGTGCGTCGTAATAAATTATCAGATTTCGTTCAGGTTAATCGTAATGGTAAAATTGCGATGAAACTTGATGAAGAAGATGAAATTCTTTCTGTTGAAACCTGTACAGAACATGATGATGTTGTTCTAACAACAGCCAATGGACAATGTATCCGTTTTCCAGTTGTTGATGTTCGGGTCTTTGCTGGGCGTAATTCTGTGGGAGTTCGTGGTATCAATTTAGCTAAAGGCGATAAAGTCATTTCGATGACAATTTTAGAGCATGTCGAGGCGACGTCCATTGAGCGTTCTGCTTATATTAAACGTGTAATGAATGAACGGCGTGCTTCTGGTGCAGATGCTGATGTTGAAGATGTTATAACTCTTGATGAAGAAGATGGGGGTGCTGAAACAGAGTTAACAGATGAACGTTATGCAGAACTTCATGCACGTGAACAAATGCTTTTGACAGTGAGTGAGTTTGGTTATGGTAAACGTTCTTCTTCCTATGAGTTCCGGATTTCGGGACGTGGCGGAAAGGGGATTCGCGCAACAGATCCATCTAAAACAGCTGAAATTGGTAAATTAGTAGCGGCTTTTCCGGTGAAGGCGCAAGATCAAATTATGTTGGTATCAGATGGGGGGCAGCTTATTCGTGTCCCTGTTGAGGGAATTCGTACTGCTGGGCGCTCAACTAAGGGAGTCACAATTTTTAATACAGCCAAAGGTGAAAGAGTCGTATCGGTTGAACGTATTTCTGAACCTGAAGATGATACGAGTTCATTAGATGATGAAGGTGAGAAGCATTCTGATACAGTTGATATGAGCGAAGAAAAATAATTTTTAAGAGGAAGGAGTAAAGTCATGAAAATTGCTCTTTACGCGGGTTCTTTTGATCCTCTTACAAATGGTCATCTTGATGTTTTGAAAGGGTGTTTTGTGTTAGCTGATAAGGTGGTCGTCGCTATAGGGATACAGGCTGACAAAAAAACACTTTTTAGCTTCGAAGAGCGTGTTGATTTCATTACGCAGGTCGGGAAAGACTTGTTTGGTGCAGATTCTAATCGATTGCAGGTTCTTTCATTTAGCAACCTTCTCATTGAGAAGGCGCGTGAAGTTGGTGCTTCATTTCTCATTCGTGGATTGCGTGATGGTACTGATCTTGATTATGAAATGCAAATGGCCGGGATGAATGGCGTTATGGCTCCTGAATTGCAAACTGTTTTTTTGCCGGCAAGTGTTTCTGGGCGTGCGATAACTTCTACATTGGTACGCCAAATTGCCTCTATGGGAGGTGATGTGACACCATTTGTACCGCCCAATGTTGCACAAGCTTTGAGCTCGAAATTCCAATCTTTTAGGGGAGAATAATTGTGTCTCGTAGAATTTTTGCTGTTTTGATATGTGTGTTTTGTTTTTTTTCATTGTCCGCTGTCGCTGGTAATCCTAGACCAGCAAGCGATGCAAGCCTTCTTGTTTTATCTCTCAAAGATGGTGATGTCATTATTCGTCTGTGTCCTGATTTGGCGCCAAAACATGTTGCGCAAATCAAAAGATTAACAGAGGAGGGGGCCTATAATAATGTTGTGTTTCATCGCGTTATTCCTAATTTCATGGCACAAACTGGTGATGTAGAATTTGGAAAAAAAGGCAGTAGAGATTTTGATTTGAAACGCGTTGGTATGGGTGGCTCAAATTATCCCAATATACCGGCAGAGTTTTCAAAGCAGCCGTTTAAGCGTGGTACAGTTGGGATGGCACGGTCACAAGATCCGGATTCCGCGAATTCTCAATTCTTCATTTGTTTTGATGATGCTGCTTTTTTAAACGGTCAGTATACGGTTGTTGGAGAGGTTATAAAGGGGATGGATGTTGTTGATAAAATAAAAAAAGGTACGACAAGTAATAATGGATCTGTAAAAAATCCTGATGTTATTAATGCTGCTACTTTACAAGTTGAGAAATGAATCAAGGGAGCTTTCCATATGGCAGAGAATAAAAATCCAGAAAATACTTTAATTCTTGAAACAACAAAGGGCAGAGTTGTTATTGAGCTTTTTGCTGATTTAGCACCTTGTCATGTTGCACGTATTAAAGAATTGGTACGTGAAGGTGCTTATGATAATGTTATTTTCCATCGCGTTATTGATGGTTTTATGGCGCAAACAGGGGATGTGCAATTTGGAAAGAAGGATAGTGAAAAATTCAATTTATCACGTGCGGGTATGGGGGGGGCAGAAAAACCAAATTTAACAGCAGAGTTTTCAAATCTTTCTCATAAGCGTGGTACAGTTTCTATGGCACGGAGTCAGAATCCAAATTCTGCTAACTCTCAGTTTTTTATTTGTTTTGCAGATGCTCCGTGGCTTGATCGTCAATATTCCATATGGGGGCAGGTTGTTGAAGGTATGGAAAATGTTGATAAAATTAAACGTGGTGAACCTGTTTCAGATCCAGATTCAATTACCAAAGCCATTATTGCTGCGGATGCAAAATAGTATAAACTATACTGATTTTAATTGTAAGTTTCTAAGAAAAAAATACTCTTTTCTGATCAATAAAAGCACACAAAACTCTTTTGTAGTATCACGCTTACCTTTTATAATTTCGAGCTAAGCATTGTCCATATATTTCCTTCAATCGGATCTTCCTTAAGAATATAACGCAAAGGATTTGTACAAACACTTGTCAGAATAAGAAAACGCAAAGTCTGTTGTATTATGGTTGTTGTTTGGCAAAGTGTTTTATAAAAAATTTGGCAGTTCTCTTCCATCCATTGTCGGTCTTAATAGTTTTATGATGTTACTTTCCTGAGAGAGCGTGTGCTTTTGTTTCTGCTTGTAAATCAACATCCAATCCTAATGCAGAAGCATGTTTGAAACACATATTAAGACGGATAAAAGCTTTACTCGCTCATCCAGTTTTCTTAGCAAGGTGGAAAACCAGCATTTATATATATTGGCGTAATCTTTAAAATAAGAAGACAGTTTAATCTTAGAAGAATATAATAAAGGCGCAGAAGTGAAATAAATGGCTAGTCTTGCCATCTCCTTTTTAATTCAACTTTACTTTTTTAAGTATCTAACGCAATATCTTTTAAATAATGAAGATTATGTATGGACTTACGCTTTTATTTTTCTCGTTTTTTTATAGAGGAACGCTCCAAACGGAATACACTTGTGTTGCATATTTACGTGTTTTTTTAAGAAGCATTTCTCAGTACATATCAACATTCACTTCCACGATGACATTCATGGCATGTATAGTTTTAAAGCTATAAATAGTATAAAATATTATGCACCACCATCTTTAAAGCTTGTGAAGGAGCAAACGGGTACCATCATACGCTTTTTCAGCCTCTAATGTTACGATAGAGCTTTTGGTATTTGAGAATCTTTACAAAAAGCATTTTTAGTTTTTTAAAGTATTTTTATTTACACGTTAATTTCTTTTGTGAATTATCTCCAATGCCAAGAGCTATCTCAATATTGTGAGTGGATAAATGATTATGTTCATTTGCACTTTTATTAAGCGTGAGGATCGCTGTGCCCAGTAGATGAAAAATTTTTATCTGTAAAAGTTAAAGAATATTGTGAGCTGTACAATGCGTTCAAAATTTTCTTTTATGGGTACAAAGTTACTGCTTATGGAAGTATGTGAAGATGAAATTATTGTGATAATAATTTTGCAGTTCTGTTAAGGATAAGCGTAGGTATTTTGAGGTATGATATTATAAGGATTTTACTATTTTTCTAGAGTTAGATTATCACTTTTATTATGGTGATTTCTTAACAAGAAATGTTCTTTTATCTCGTTTAATTTTTGATGCTGGTTACAATATTGAGCGAATCAAAAATTAATTCATAAAGCTTATGACAATGCGCGTAAGGGGATATCTTTTTTCTTTCTATAGAGATATGCATTGATGGAATCAAAAAGACGAGAGTTATGATAAAGACATTTCATTATAGAAAAATTGCTCAAGATGGGTATGCACGTCGAGGAGAAATTATAACGGGGCGAGGATGTGTTCGTACACCCGCATTTATGCCTGTTGGGACGGCAGGAACTGTTAAGGCTATGTATATGGATCAAATTCGTGATCTTGGTGCAGATATCATTTTGGGGAATACTTATCATTTAATGTTACGTCCAGGAGCTGAACGTGTTGCGCGTTTGGGAGGATTACATGAATTTTCACGCTGGAGCGGACCTATTTTAACCGATTCTGGTGGATTTCAGGTTATGTCATTGGCGGGAATCCGTAAAATTACTGAACAAGGTGTGATTTTTCGCTCTTACATTAATGGAGCTTACTATGAAATGAGTCCAGAGCGTTCTATCGAAATTCAAGGACTTCTTGGTGCGGATATCCAGATGCAGTTGGATCAATGTATTGCATTACCAGCAACTGAAAAAGAAATGGAAGAAGCTATGGAACTTTCATTGCGGTGGGCGCTGCGTTGTAAAACAGCTTTTGGAGATCAGCCAGATAAAGCATTGTTTGGGATTGTTCAAGGTGGTGATAATATGAAACTGCGTGAACGTTCTGCTCAAGCATTAAAAGAAATGGATTTAAAAGGTTACGCTATTGGAGGGCTTGCTGTTGGTGAGCCGCAGAGTGTTATGACAGCAGTATTGGATACTACTTGTCCGATTTTACCAGAGGATAAACCACGCTATCTTATGGGAGTAGGGACACCTGATGATATTTTACAAAGTGTTGCACGTGGTGTTGATATGTTTGATTGTGTTATGCCAACGCGTGCAGGACGTCATGGTTTAGCTTTTACCCGCTTTGGTAGAATTAATTTGCGTAATGCGCGTTATGCAGAAGATCCACATCCTCTTGATCCACAGTCACTTTGTCCAGCAGCACATGATTATAGTTGTGCTTATTTGCATCATTTGATCAAATCTGGTGAATCTCTTGGGGGGATGTTGTTGACTTGGAATAATCTTTTTTATTATCAACAACTTATGCAGGGAATTCGTGATGCCATTGAGGAAGGCTGTTATGCTGATTTTTGCGCTGAAACGCGTGCTCTATGGGCACAAGGACGCTAAAATATTAATCGTAATATAACGTCTCATTTTTTATTGAATTTATTCTCGCACTTACAAATTTAGTTAAAAATATGAAATTAGAAACATCTTCCAAAATTATAAAATTTCACTATCTTAAAATATAACAGTGCGGTTTTATAAGGGCACATATTCTGTTTCTAATTACTATATAAAAACAGAAACTGTTACTCCGGTACGCGCTACCTGATCCGGAGAAAAACAGTTTTTCTGTTTCTGATGACTGTTTACAGCAACAATGTTAATGAGGCGTTAGCGAACTCTTAAAGAAGTATGAAAATTGTATTTTTATGAGATATTTTGTGTTTTTTATTATTAAAGGTAAATAATGGATTATATACAATCGAACAGATAAATTTTTAGAAAATTAAAATAAAACTAAAATAAGATTACATATTTAAAATGTTATAATTTTATATTGTTATTATTTTTATATATTAATATAAATATTATTTACATAGATTTATATAATATTATTAATATTGTAAAACTAAAAATTTATAGTTTTAATGTAATAAAAATTAAATATTAATCACAATAATTATCATATATTATAAAATATCAATATATATATTGAAACAAAACTTATTATATTTGTTTTCTGCTTTGTTTATAGAATTTATCTGAAAATAATCATAATATATTTACGTGAATATTTTAATTTACAGATAGTGAGTTAGATATCTGATGCGATTCCTCTGTGAGGGAGGGGGAAAGATGCCTAAAAGAGGATATTTAATAAATCTAGAAACCAAGCACTATTATCATGAGAATTTTTAAAAGACTCTATAATAATTTATAAGAATGGCCTAAAGTTGAAATTATAGCTTATCGATTTGGGGGGATCTGCATTTAGGTAGCAAAAATAAAGCAACAATAATTGGGGGAGAAGTTTTATCTTTGTATCAAGATAATGATGAGATATTGTTCACTTGTTTGAAATGCATTATTCAGCAAATTTTAGAATTATTTATAGGGTATAGTATATCGTTGTAAAAGTTTTCACTGTAAAATTTCAACGGCTGAAAAGAGGAGACAAAGTTTATTATCTGGTAGATCTGATAGAAATAGGTGAATACGTCTATGATCTTGAGGTTTTCAAAGATTTTCCATTAAAGAATCTTACTTAAAACTCCATAAAATGCTTTATATATAAAAATATTTCTAAAACTTTATTGGGGACTATTGGGCATGCGTATAACAATGTTTTGAATTTTTGTTTGTGTGTATTACAGATATTTACAGTTAAAACTCCTATCCAGAAGTGATGATATGAGGGATTCTTATCAACAAAAGGTTCTTGCATTGGGAATTGATTCGAGAATACGACGTTTAATAATTTTAGCTCTTGCCGTGGGCAGTTTTGCTATTGGTACTGCAGAGTTTGTTGCAATGGGGCTACTGCCAGAGATGGCACGAAGTTCCTATGTTGATATTCCTACCGCTGGTCAATATATTTCTGCTTATGCATTAGGAGTTGTGATTGGAGCACCTCTTTTAGCTGTGGCAACAGCTCAGGTATCACGCAAAACTGTTTTGATAGGCTTGATGCTTTTTTATGCCTTAGCAAATATTGCTAGTGCCTTTGTTTCTGATTTTAGCATATTAGTAGTATTACGCTTTCTCAGTGGACTTCCCCATGGAATCTATTTTGGACTTGCGGCTATGGTTGCCTCTTCAATGGTAGAAATGAAAGAACGTTCTAAAGCTGTTGGATATGTTATGCTTGGCTTAACAATTGCAACCGTTTTGGGAGCACCCAGTGCTACTTGGATTGGTCAACTTATTGGTTGGCAGATTGCTTTTGTCCTTGTGGGGATGATCGCTTTATTATGTTGTTTGCTTATTTGGAATTTTTTTCCTTGTGATTCAAGTTTTCCAAAAACGAATCCTTTGCAAGAAATGGGTGCATTAAAGCAAAAGCAGGTGTGGCTTCTTTTGTTGATGGTGTCGGTGGGAGCGTCAGGATTATTTTCTGTTTTCACTTATATCAAGCCAACATTAATGCATATTTCTGGTGTTTCACTTGAGTTGGTACCATTTATTATGCCGTTAGTTGGATTGGGAATGGTGGTAGGAAATCTCTTGGGGCCTAAATTAGCCGTTAAAATTGGTATTTCGCCGATGATATTTTTTTCTATGCTTTGGAGCGTATTTGTTTTTTTTATTTTTTTATTTTT
This sequence comes from Bartonella sp. CL162QHHD, assembly GCF_042195435.1. Classification (NCBI taxonomy): domain Bacteria; kingdom Pseudomonadati; phylum Pseudomonadota; class Alphaproteobacteria; order Hyphomicrobiales; family Bartonellaceae; genus Bartonella; species Bartonella sp. CL162QHHD. Next base: position 4,933 of record NZ_JBHIOG010000020.1, on the reverse strand, counting down.
ATCCTATGCTCCGTTAACAGCGGCAATAGGATGCTTTTTTGTTGGAACTTCTTTTGCTGCTATGCCTTCTATACAAACAAAAATTATGGATGTTGCACTACAGGGACAGATTTTGGCAGGAGCATTAATGCAGTCTGCTTTTAATATTGCCAACGCTCTTGGTGCAGAATCTGGAGCATTAGTTTTAAAATTGGGTTATAGTTATGAATATACAGCTGTTTTAGGAAGTGTTCTAACTTTGTGTGGATTAATGGTTTTTTGCGTCTCATGGTATATGGAGAAGCATGCTTAATGTTTTTCATTTTTAAAATGAAGAAGGTATTTTTATGTTTATTTAATTATTGGAATGTCCTGTTGGATTTTTTAACATGCAGTAAGAAATGCGCAGCGCTAATGGAATAGCAAAACAAAATAAAAAACCAATGAGCACTACAAGAAGAGTTTTTGCTGCTAAGATCATTCCTATTGTTCCTCCAGGATTAAAGAGTCCGGCAAGATTGGTGATAACTCCGGCTAGAGTTGCACTCAATGCAGCTGAAAATAGTTGTACGGAGGTAAGGGATTCACTGGCACGGAGAGCATCTTCATCATTTGTACATTGTAAAATTCGTGTGAGCAAATGTGGCCATGCTATGCCTGCACTGATTCCAATAGAAAATAGTGCTAAGCAAATAATAAAAATATATTCAAGCGTGGAAACTTCTGTTGGTATGAGCCATAAAAGAATCGCTATGCCTAACAGTTTTAATAGGGGCGAGTATATAATGATGTTGCGAATTTTTTTTGTGGAGACAGCAGCACTTGAGAGGGCTCCACACGTCCACCCTAGGCTCATAAGTGTTGCTATATAACCGGCTATAAGTGGAGCTTGTCCATGAAGTTCTTGAAGAAAAAGTGGTAAATAAAGTTCTATACTGTACACGACTGTTGTCATAACGAGTATTAATGCGTAAACAGGAAAAATTTCAGAAGAGAAAGAAAAGGATTTGCGCGGCAACATAGGATGAAAGCTATATGATTCGATTTTTGCTAAAACAAAGAGAAGACTAAGTCCGATAACTAATCCGCAAATTTTTGCCATTGTTGTGTCCATAGCTCCTCCAACAGAGATGATAAAAATCAATAAGGTGAGTGTGAGAAGCTGGAGAAGAGGGAGGGGGGATGTTGGAACATAGTTTTCATTCTTTTTGGGTAAAATTTTAAAGGCTATGAGTGAGAAGAATATAGCTAATGCGCCAATGATCCAAAAGGATGCTCTCCATAGGCCATAATATACAGAAATTCCTCCGATTGCTGGTCCTAACAAGGTTGATATTCCCCACATTCCAGAGATAACACTTAATGCGTGTGACCATAAAGATGGGCTGAAAACAATACGTACCATGGAATAGGATAGAGATAACAAAGAACCACTTCCCAATCCTTGAATAAAGCGTCCTATTAAAAATAATGGCATAGATGAAGAAATGCTGCACAGGAAAGTGCCTAGGGTAAAGATAAGACCAGAGATAACATAAGCGTTGCGAGGACCTAATTTCCCTAATATTTTTGTTGCAAGTGAAGTACCAAGGAGTGAAGCTGTAATAAAGACAGTCGCCACCCAAGAATAATATTCATTGCCAATATGATTTATAAGGGAAGGTAAAATAGTAATAACAATATAAACATTGGTAGCGTGTAATATAACACCACCTGTAAACGTTAAAAAGCAAAGACCATTTTTACCCAATAAAAGCTCAGACCAGCTCTGTTGTTTCACTGTTTTTTGCTATTTAATAAAAATTTATCCTCTTTTTACTTATAAGGTACTTCTTTGAATTTGCCAAGAGAAATTCAAAGCTCTGTTTAGAGCTTTGAATTTTAATTTAATTAATAACTTAATTGCCCATTGCTTTTTTGAGATTCTCATCAATTTTATCGAGGAAACCTGTTGTAGAAAGCCATTTTTGTTTAGGCCCAATCAAAAGTGCGAGATCTTTAGTCATAAAACCTTCTTCGACGGTTTTAATACAAACTTCTTCCAATGTCGTGGAAAAGTTTTTTAATTTCTCATTGTTATCTAGTTTAGCACGGTGCGCCAGTCCACGTGTCCATGCGAAAATAGATGCAATAGAATTTGTTGATGTTTCTTCGCCTCTTTGATGCTGACGGTAATGGCGTGTTACGGTGCCGTGTGCCGCCTCTGCTTCAACAATTTTACCATCAGGTGTCATGAGAACAGAAGTCATGAGACCAAGAGAACCAAAGCCTTGGGCAACAATATCAGATTGGACATCACCATCATAGTTTTTACATGCCCATACGTATCCACCTGACCACTTTAATGCAGAAGCAACCATATCATCAATAAGACGGTGTTCGTAATATAATTTACGGTTTTCAAATTCAGTTTTAAATTCCATATCGAATATTTCTTGAAAGATATCTTTAAAACGACCATCGTAAGCTTTTAGAATGGTATTTTTTGTTGAAAGATAAACTGGAACATTCCGTTGTAGTCCATAATTAAAGGATGCGCGGGCAAAATCACGAATTGACTCATCAAGGTTATACATAGCCATGGCAACCCCTGCGCTTGGAGCATCAAAAACATCATGTTCAATAACTTGATTGTCATCACCTACAAATTTAATACTTAATTTCCCTTTTCCTGGAAATTTAAAATCTGTTGCCTTGTATTGATCGCCAAAAGCGTGACGTCCTATAATAATTGGCTTTGTCCAGTTAGGAATAAGGCGAGGGACATTTTTACAGATAATGGGTTCGCGAAAAATGACTCCTCCTAAAATATTGCGGATTGTACCATTAGGTGATTTCCACATTTTTTTTAGGTTAAATTCTTTAACGCGTGCCTCATCAGGTGTGATGGTTGCGCATTTTATACCAACCCCATATTCTTTTATAGCATTGGCAGAATCGATTGTTACTTGATCATTGGTTGCATCACGATTTTCGACGGAAAGATCATAATACTTTAGATCAATGTCGAGGTAGGGATGGATTAATTTATCTTTGATATATTTCCAGATGATGCGGGTCATCTCATCCCCATCAAGTTCAACAACGGGGTTTTCTACTTTGATCTTTACCATTAGAAATCCTTTTTCTTTTAAGCGATACTACTTGTATAACACTTTCAAGTTTATAATGAAAAGTAAAAACAAGGGAAAAAAGCATTCAAATATGAACTTTTAGAATATATTATCATAGAGTGTAAAATTTTGTTTGAGGGTTTAATCTTTGAAAAGAAGTGATGTGTTTATAAATCTATAAGTATTCTATGATTGATGAAGAATCTGTTTAATAGATAAGGTAGTTAGATCACCGAGAGACGGGGATTATGCGTTTTTATTATCAGAGATTCCATTTAATAATTTGATCGTATTCTGAATTATAGTTTCTTGATTTGTTGTGTGAGGTGAATAAGCATCTATTTTTTATATTGCTATTTCAACTCTAAGATTACGGTTTGTTTATTTATAAAAAGTTTAATGTGATAACAAAGGCACTGTAATTAGAAATGCTTCATATAAAATGCGTTTGGGATAAACTTCAGTTTTGAAGGTTGGAAAAAACGTATAAATGATGTGGCTGGTTTAATTTAAAAATTAACAGCATACGCAAGAATATGACTTATAAAATTACCGTATCGCGAGCTAGAATACTCTAATTCTTATATTTTATAGATTCTTATTGTTATAACTGTGCGCAGTAAAGCACTATCCTCGAAATGCAACAAAGAAATTAATCACCTAATGATTCTTGTATCCTTTTTACAAAGAGATTCCTTTTAATTTACGAAGAAATTCCTTTTAAAATCTTGTTCTCTCGTTTTTATTTATGCATCCCTCATTTTTAAAAACACAAATAAAATGAATATATTACACATAGAAAAAAGGAGGATGGTACGCCCAAGGGGCGGGTATAGAGTAAATAAAATCAAAGAATTATATAGAATATAAGGGAATTAATGAATTTTGATTCTATTACGTTTTTTTGTCTCTGCCCCTAACTTTTTTGGAGCTTTTTTATAGCTTCAAGAGCTAGTCTTTTACGATCTGCACTCTTTGTATAAAGGGATGCCATCTGATCTTCTGTCCAGCCAAAAATTGCTTTCAATTGTGATACTGTTGCTCCAGAACTAGCTGCACGTGTTGCGGCTAATTTTCTTAATCCATGCGCCGATTTTTTAATTCCAGCCGCATTACAAGCGTCTCTAAATCCATTCCCAAAGCTTTCTTTGGTGAATTTTTGATTCACTTTACTACAGATAAATGTTTCTTCTCCAATAGGACCAGTTTCAAGCGTTTTAGCTAATTCCGGTAAAATGGGAAGAAAAACATCTGTTTGGAATTTACTTTTCTCTGTTTTGAGATGAATAATATTGTCTTTGACATCTTTCCAGCCAATGCGTACCGCATCACCACGACGCAAGCCCGTATATAAAAGAACATCAATCCAGACACGTTCATGGGTACCATGATGCCATCTTTGATAATATTTTTCGACATCTTCTTCTGTCCAAACAGGAAATCCCTCTTTGTTTTTGAGGGGGGGTCTTTTTATTCCTAAAGCTGGATTATTTTCCAAAAGACCTTGATCAATCGCCCAATTAAAAAGTCCATTAAGGGCTTTCAGAAAATTTCTAGCCATTGCTGGTGTTTCTTTACGCCGTTCAACACCGGCTATGATATGTTTCTTTTCAATTGCTTGGTATGGAATGTTTCCTATGGTATCACATACCTTCATAAGGATGAGTTCTTTTTGTTTTTGGGTGACTTTAGAAAGGCTATGCCAATTGGAGCTGTTAAAGTATTGTTTAAGTAGCCATGCAAATGACCCTTCAACAAGTTTACCAGTTTTTGATTTAGGAAGTATAAGCCCTTGTAACTCGGCAAGTGCGCTTTTGTAGTTATCAACAAACTCTTGCGTT
>NZ_JBHIOG010000019.1:0-31046 GCF_042195435.1 Bartonella sp. CL162QHHD | reverse complement strand
CATTTCCACTGAAAACAACCGTCCGATGTCTTTCTATGGAAAAGTAAACTTGATCAAAACCTTTGGTGATAATGGTACCATTCATATTGGTAGAAATTTTGACCTTGATCCTATGGGACCTNTGGAAAAGTAAACTTGATCAAAACCTTTGGTGATAATGGTACCATTCATATTGGTAGAAATTTTGACCTTGATCCTATGGGACCTGCAATTGAAGGTGGCGTTGGCATTAATGCGCAACTGTCTCACAATTTCTCCCTTCATGGTGATGTCAGCTATCAACAAAAGCTTCAAAAAACTGGTATAAGTGGTGCAAGCTTTTCAGGAGGAATACGCTATCAGTTTTAAAACAAAACTGTCAAAACAGCGTATTTCTTTTCTATGCATTAACAAAAAAGGCAGCCACAATATGCTGCCTTTTCGCTTTATAAATACTAATAACACTACACTATCCCTCCTTAAGAGAGCCCTTGCTTTTTCTACTGCCTGTAAAATCAACATCCACGCGCAACGCCCATGTTTAAAACAAAGCTTGAGACGCATCAGTGCTGTATTAGCAGCTCCAGCTTTTGTATGACAGATGGGAGCGAGGATATTGCGTATTTCTGTTTGTGTAATCTCTGAAATAGGCAGACAGCCTAATTTGAGGAGAATATGGAGTTTTAAAGGTGAAAACCAGTTTCCATCTTTACCATCATTTTTAATTCAGCTTTACAACTTTCAAAAGCATCTAAGGCAATGTCTTTTAAGTAATGGAGATTACGCATTGCCTCACGTTTTCGTTTCTCACGTTCTTTAATGGGGGCACACCCCTCACGTAAAACAGCACGCCACCCAGTTGCCAATTCACGAGCTTGTTTTAAAGGGACATCTCTCAAGGCACCCAAGCCCATTTCACGCCGGCGCCCCCCCCCCGTGAAAGATATAACGGTAAAGCCATTGAGTACCACCATCTTTACGTTTGTGAAGGAGCAAGCCGGCACCATCATTATATTTTCCAGCTCGTGGGTGTTGCTAAAGCCCTTGGCTCTTGAGACGATTCATAAGAGACATTTTTGGTCCTTTCTTATACATTTTTTACCCACACGCCAGCCCCGCTTGTGGTGTGCAAGAGAATGGTTTTGCTTGATTTAAGACAAACAGGTTTAAAATGAGAAAATCTTACGTTATTCAGAACTCTAATTCAATGAAAGTAACGATAAATTATCATTATAAATCATTACATTATACCATTTTTATCAAGATAAAAGATAAGGTTATTTTTATCTAGAATATGTCACAAAGTATGCAGCCTTTTCGTACATGAAATCCATTTTTTCCTGAAGTGTTTTCTTTTCCACTTAAATACAATTTTTCTCCTCTTCACATGGGTTGCGCAGCTATTCATCATCGAATTTGCCCATAAAGCTAAAAAAGTGTATTTTTAGATAATATAAAGATAACAGCATTAAGAATAAATCTTAAAAAATAGAAGATTTCTTGCTTTTTCACTTATGGAAGTACAACAACTTTACCGTTCAATTATGCTCCTCTTTGAAGGTAGATATGGTGCTAATATGCGCCATAGAGCTGTCCAAGCAAAGATGATATTAGAAAAATGAAAAAAAGCACACTGGATAAATCATCAATCATAGCTTACAATATAACAGAGCATAATGGTGTTTTCATATGGCTACACTCTTCCCTTGTGATATCTGTACAGCAGATATCTCTAAAACTTCTATAAAAAATACTATTAAAGTTATGCTGTAAAAATGTTAATTGCCTCAACAATTATTTGTCAAAAATTTGCAAAGAATAATCAGAGAACTAACCTTTTGAACCACGAACATAATTTGTGTGCTAAGGATTTGATTTTTACCAACTTTTAACATATTGATGATCTTAAAATTAAATCAGACAGCCTCCCCAGTTAGTCCGGATAGGTAGGTATCTAACAAAAACTATTGTTAGGACCGTAGAAGATTGTACCCCATCCTTGTATGAGAAAGTGAACTTCCTTAAAAAACTTTGATATTGATGATACTAAACAGATTGGTATTCATTTTTACCTTAATCCGATAGATCCTGCCATTAAAGGTGCGTTTAGCACAATACACAGTTATCTCACAATTTAACCTTCTATATTGATGTAAACTATCAGAAAAAATTTTAAAAGACGTATAGCCGAGACAAGTTTTTCTGATAGAATACACTACCAATTTTAATATAAAATTATAAAAAAATAAGCATATTGATCCGTTTACTATTAACAAAAAAACGGAGTGTATTTTTTTGTTATTTACAATCTATTATAGCAATAAAATAAATTCTTTCTTTACGATGTGTTGTCGCTATCTATAAAGATTTATTTACACTTCCATTGCTGGTTCTTCTAAACAAACAGTTTTGAGAAAATTAATGCATGAAAAGAAAATCTAACAACAAGCGCTTTATCTTTCACATACAAAACGCTCAAGAAAGCTAATTATTTCATTTATAAAATGAAATAACTCAATAAAGTTCTTTTTGTATCAATAAAAGATGTTTTAAATGAAATATTCAAAATATTGATTTATAATGATAATTTAGCGTTACTTTCATTGAGTTAGAGTTCTGAATATCGTAAATTTCTCTCATTTAAAATCTGTTCCATGTTGAACTAATCAAAATCATTCACTTACACATTACAAGCGGGACTGGCGTGTGAAGCAAAGTTATATAAGAAAAGCCTAAGAATTCCTCTCATGCACCGCCTCAAGTGCCAAAGGCTATCCACACAACATTGGGAGCTAGCAAAGTATGTAATGGGGTTGCTCTTTTATTAAGCCGTAAAGGTATCGGCTTGCTCCTTCGTAAGCATAAAGATGATGGGACTCTATAGCTTTAGCGTTATAGAATTCATGAAAACCATCGCGAAATGGGCTGTGCGACCTTAGAAAAATGGACTTTGCTACCCTTAAGGAAAAGCTTCTTTAAAGAAAGCCTGTGAATAGCCCCCTCATCACTTCTTCTAGCAGAGAAAATTTTCTGATCGTCTTGGTGAGTACATCAAATAATACATCTCAATGCGATAGAGCTTTTATAGCGATTATCTTTAATAGACAGTTTTTAAATATCATACTTCATAGTGCTTTTAGCATAAGCTTAACCAAGCTAGGTTTTATGAAATCCACTTTTCTCGACTTTTTATGATCATGAACAAATTTTTCTGAAGCAAAACTTCAAATCATAGAGAACACCATAAATATAATTCGTTTTGTTATTTACAATAAAAACGTAATGATATAAAAACTGATCGGGTACTTGCGCCATCAGGGGAATGAAGTAAGCATCAAAGCATACCAAATACTAAAGGCATATCTATGTGTAAGAAATATATTTATAAGAAAAATTTTTTGTTATGTACAATTGCTGGAACTTTCATTTTTTCTCATTTTGCTCCAACTTATGCAAATAGACAACCTCCTGAAATTATTAGTGAGTTTAAGCTGGAGAAAGGAGAAGAAAAAACTCTTAATAATGTTTTTATCCGCAATGGACCGAGCGCAGTGTATGCCAAAGAAAAAGCAATTGCCACAATTACAAACTCAACAATACATTCAGCTTCGTTTGCTTTTGCTGCATCACAAGGTGGACGTATTAATGCTAAAGAAGTGAAAGTCAATGCCTTGGATACTGGTCTATCAATTGAAAACGGTATCATTAACATTGAAGATTCATTCATAGAAACCAAAAGAAAATCCGGTATTGTTTTTCATAGCATAAATTATCTGAAAGATGGTGAAGAAGTTATCAATAAGGCAATTCTTAACAATACAAAACTTCTTGTGAGAAATGGTGTCGGTATTTTAGGACCGTCATCTTCAAAGTCTGTTGCCGAAGTTCAACTTAGAAATTCAGAAATTCGTTCTGATGTATTATTACAAAACAATGTAAAAAAGAAAACAGATTCAGATCCTCATCCTGTGACTTTCGTATTAACTGCCGATAATTCGATTATAGAAGGAAGAGCAAGAACCTTAGCAGTAAATACGACTGTTTTTAATTTAAACAACAATAGCAAATGGTATTTAAATGTAAGTCAATACGACATAAATCGTGATTTTAGTCCATATAATTATGCACTCCATGACATTAAGCAACGAGCGCTATCTACCGTTTCAGTACTGAACTTTAGTAATAGCTCTATTGTGTTTAATGTGCCACATAGGCTGGCAAAGAGTCAATATCAAACCTTGAGTGTAGGACGAACAATTGAGTTCCCTAATCCACGCGAAAACAGGGAATCCGCTATAGAAACCGTTTATAATGCAGTAGGCAATGCAAGGATTTATTTCAATACAGAATGGAGTGATGGTTTAGAAAGAGAACAACAAAAAACGGACCGCCTTCTTATCCATGGAGATGTATCAGGCACCACAACAATTAGTTTCAATAGCCTTTCAAAAGGTGTGTCATCAAAAGAAGAAGCTTCTATTCCCGCGAATATGCGTGGACTGTCGCTCATTCAAGTATCTGGAAAAACAGATGAAAATGCCTTCAAACTAGCAAATGGCTATGTCACAATGGGCGGCTTGCCTTATAAATATGTCTTAAATGCCTATGGACCGACATCACGTCTTGGAAAAGCAGAGAGCACACAAAGCCATTTAGGAGAAGTAAGTCAACAATCACAAGAAAAGGACTCAAAAACCGACACGACCTTCGCTGCATTTGGCGGAATAGCTTTAAGGAGTGAGAATAATATAAAAGTTGAATCAACACCAAATTCTGAGCAAATAGGGAGCATACAAAACCATTTGAGAGAAAATCAGAATTTCTGGGATTTCCGCTTGCAAAGTGCAACGCTCGATGATGAAGGAAAGATCAGAGCTCTCGTTCCTCAAGTGGCAAGCTATTTGTCCATGCCTAACGCACTATTCTCAGCTGGACTGGCTGATGTAAACAATCAAAACACTTTACTGAACACGATACAAGAAACAGGCTTTGAGAAAAAAAATCATAAAAACAAAGGGATCTTCTTCTCGACTTATGGCAATAAAATGACATTATCCTCTCACCGTACGCCATTACAATATGGCTATGGTGCCGATATTCACTATGCTTCTTTACAAGCAGGCTTTACATTAGTAGCTCTAGAAGATCAAAATATGACCACCAATGTGGGGCTTTTCGGGACATATGGGAAATTAGCTTTCACCCCAAAAGACATGGAAGGTGCTGACAAGAGTACACTCAATAAATGGTCAATTGCTGCATATAGTGGACTGCACCATAATAATGGTACATATATCCATGCTCTCTTTTCCTATGGAATGCTCAAGGGAGATATCACCACAGCTCTCATAGGAAAGACTGCAGAATTGAAAAACGCTGATACATTCAGTGCATCGGCGACCATTGGACAAAAGTTCGAAACCAGTACGAAAGGATTGGTCTTTGAACCACAAGCACAAGTTGTTTATCAGCGTCTCATGCTTGGCACACTCTCAGATGTCGATGGGTTTGATGTAGATATGGGAAATCCTTATCAATGGTTAGTGCGTGTTGGTGGGCGCTTAACACAAACGACGATTTCTATTGAAAAAGGCAGTATGCTTTCTTTCTATGGTAAATTAAATATTGTTAAAGCTTTTTCTAACAATGGCACCATACAGATTGGTGAACCATTCCACCTTGATTCTATGGGAGCTGCCCTTGAAGGTGGACTTGGTATAAATGCACAATTATCACAAAATATCGCCCTTCATGCTGATGTTAACTATCAACATAAGCTTCAAAAAACTGGTATATCAGGAGCAAGCTTTTCAGGTGGAATACGCTACCAGTTTTAAGAAAAAGCAAAAAACAATTTATAGTCTATTCATTTTTAATAAAAAAGCAGTACGAATGTGCTGCTTTTTTCAATCTTTCGGAAAGAGGCATCAATGATGGTTCTTTCTATACAGCTTTCTTGAAAGGATTAATTTCATTCAAACCAAATGCAATAAAACTCTTTATCTCTTAATGACTGTTGAAGTCTTTAGAGAGCAGCCTTTTTGATTTATAAAAATCGAATGGATTCAATAAAAATTATTGTATATCGATAAAAAATACAAAATATTTTGATTTTTAGCACTTTAAAACAAAAATACTTATCAAGCTCGATTTTATGAAGTCCATTTTTCCCGACTTTTTATGACCATGAAAAACGCTTTTCTTTAAAAAACTTTAAATCATAGAGAACACCATAAATATAATTCGTTTTGTTATTTACAATAAAAACGTAATGATATAAAAAACTGATCGGGTACTTGCGCCATCAGGGGAATGAAGTAAGCATCAAAGCATACCAAATACTAAAGGCATATCTATGTATAAGAAATATATTTATAAGAAAAATTTTTTGTTATGTACAATTGCTGGAACTTTCATTTTTTCTCATTTTGCTCCAACTTATGCAAATAAACAACCTCTTGAAATTCCTACGGTCCAAGTAGCTAATGGAGAAGAGAAGAGCCTTCATAATGTTTTTGTTCGTGGTAAGTATGATGCCGTGGTTGCTAAGAAAGGTCATATTGCCATTACAAACTCAGTAATGCACTCAGGCTTTACTTTGCTTTCTGCAACATCAGGTGGTCAAATTAATGCCAAAGGAATTGTGGGAGAGGCAAAAGAGCATGGTTTGTCACTCACAAACGGCACAATCCATATTGAAGATTCAACATTAAACGTCATAGGCCACGGCAAAGCCTATGGTATCAACTTTGGTTATATTGCAAGCTCTACAATAAAAGAAGGAGAAGAAGTTGTAAACAAAGCAATCCTTAATAATACAAAACTTCTTGTAAACGACGGTGTAGGTATTTTCGGACCTTATTATTCCAAAGCTGTTGCTAATGCAGTGTACCTTAAAAACTCAGAAATTCGTTCTGATATGTTATTAAAGAATGACGTTTTACCCTTCTTCAAGATTCAACCTACTACTTTTACATTAGACGCTGATAATTCGATTATGGAAGGAAGAGCCAAAACGTTTCCTCAAAATACAACGGTTTTCACCCTAAACAATAACAGCAAGTGGCATTTAAAAATTAGTCTATTTGAATTGGAAGATAGTTTTAGTCTATTTGATTACAAGCTCCTTGATCTTAAGCAACGAGCACAATCAATCGTTTCAGTCCTAAACCTTAATAATAGCTCTATCATATTTAATGCGCCGCATAAACTAGCAGACAATCATTATCAAACCTTGCATGTAGGAAGACATCCACAAAAAGCAGAGCAAAACAGAAGCGCCGATGCAACAACGGTTTACAATGCATTGGGCAACGCAAGGATTTACTTTAATACCGAATGGAGTAATGGTCTTACAAAAGAACAACAAAAAACTGACCGTGTTCTTGTTCATGGTGATGTCTCAGGCACCACAACGATCTATTTCAACAATCTTTCAAAGCATGCAGAACCATTCGATGATGAAGAAGATTCAATTCCTTTGAATGCGCGTGGTCTCTCACTTGTTCAAGTGTCTGGAAAAGCAGAAGAAACCGCCTTCACGCTGGCAAATGGCTACACCACAATGGATGGATTACCCTATAAATACATACTCAATGGCTATGGACCAACATCCAGCCGTGGGAAAGCTGATAGGGCACAAAGTCATTTAAGCGCAATACCACAAGAATCAAAAAAGCAAGATGCGCAAAATACCAATGCATCATCTCTTGGAAAAGAAAACAACGGACAAGCTCCCTTGGAAGAAAATGAGAATTTCTGGGATTTCCGCTTGCAAAGTGCTACTCTCGATGATGAAGGAAAGATCAAAGCTCTTGTTCCTCAAATGGCAAGCTATTTGGTTATGCATAATGCAATATTCTCCTCTGGCTTGGCTGATATAAATAATCAAAATATACTGTTAGATAATATGCACTCAACAGTTTTCGGATTAGAAGGTCATAAACAGAAAGGGATATTTTTATCGACTTATGGCAACAAGATGACGTTATCTTCCAGCCGTAGTCCATTGGAATATGGTTATGGTGCTAATGTTCACTATGCTGCTATACAAGCAGGCATGACATTAGCAACGTTAGAAAATCAAAATATGACCGCGAATCTTGGTCTTTTAGGCACATATGGAAAGCTCGCTTTTGCGCCAAAGGATATGGAAGGTTCTGACAAAAGCATACTGGATAAATGGTCCTTTACGGCCTATGGGAACCTCCACCATGACAGTGGTATCTATGTTAATGCACTTTTCTCTTACGGCATTTTAAACGGACATATTACAACAGCCCTTATCGGCAACACCACAGAATTAAACAATACGGATACATTAAATATATCAGCTACCGTTGGGCAAAAACTAGCAACTGGTGTTGAAGGAGTGTCATTTGAACCACAAGCACAACTTATTTATCAACATATTGCCTTTGGCACTCTTTCAGATATTGATGGCTTCCAAGTTAATATAAAGCCCCCTCATCAATGGTTGGTCCGTATTGGAGGGCGTTTAACAAAAACAATGCTTCCTATTGAAAAAGATCGTGTTCTTTCTTTTTATGGTAAATTGAATGTCATCAAAGCTTTTGGTGAGAAGCGCACTATCGATGTTATGGAATCTTTCCATCTCGATTCTATGGGCTCGTCCCTTGAAGGTGGGCTTGGCATTAACGCGCAGCTTTCTAAAAATATCGCACTTCATGCTGACGTTAATTACCAACATAAACTTCAAAAAGCTGGGTTCTCTGGAATTAATTTTTCCGGTGGAATGCGTTATCGCTTTTAGAAATCTTAGCTCTCTATTTTGACGCGTAAGCAGCGCTGAGATGAAAAACAGTGCTGCTTATATTTTGCTACATTACAAAAAAACGCAATGTGTCAAAAAGTGGTTCATTTTTAGCAAAACAAAGAAAATATCTTAAGGAACATCTCTATGCATAAGAATATTTTGTTATGTACAGCCGCTTGTGCTTTATTTTTTTCTTCTTTTAATTTCACATCTACCAGCACCGACTCTGGTCTAAGCCACCAGGAACGCCATGCTCTTGAAGGGATCATGAAATTACCTGAACAATATCGCCATGCCATTGATTCAATAAACACACCAACACAAGCAGAAAAAAATCTTGAGAAGATAGCCTCTGGCGCCATGATGGAAGATAATTCGCACTTCAACCAAGCACTTGAAAATCATATGGATCGTGTAAGAGATACGATTAACAACTCTTTTGCAGGTGAAAGTCGTTACGGTTCTGATGCACATATGAACGTGGTGAACCACAAAATGGATAATATACGTACCCAAGCCATGGCAAACAAACACCATCTGGATATGCAACATATGATGAAAGCCATAGCATACCTTGAACAATTACGTCAGAACCGATTAAAAACAAGAGAAAATTTATTACGTGGCTACGACAAAGTAGTTTCTGATGCCGTGCAAGCAGAAAAAATTCTTGATGCTGATAATCAACAGCGTTTTAATACCGCGCGCCAACAATGGGTGAGCCAAGACAATCATAATTGGTTTGAACTGCAAAATAAAGCAGAAATATCACATAAAGCAGTACAAATAGATAGTGCTTTACAAGAACACAACAAGGAACTTTCCAATACTTTACGCAAAGCGGTATTAGAAGCTTTGAACAATAATGAAATAACCAACGTGGAGAGAAAAGGAGATATAACCTCTCCTTCATCTGAAGAGAATAGACAACCTCTTATTGTCTCCAGTACAAGACAAAGACGCTCTAGTGATAAATTACCACCCGCTCATGTTGCTGCCCAACACAAGGATAATTCAAAGGACAATTCATTCACAAGAACAGATCATGGAATGAGACAGCCTAAAATAAATGAAAATTCGCAATCTGATATTGATCCCCAAACAAACACCACTTCCTCGGAATCGAAAACGACTCTTCCATCCGAAAAAGCGCATATGAATTTGCTCCCAAAAGTTGGAAATACCGCTACCGCGGCTACAGAGAGCACCTCTAAACTTACAGATGATGATAAAGCAACCGCAACTTCTACTTCTCTTGAAGGGACAGCAAAAAGAACAATTCTTACGCCACAAGAAGAAAGCTCTTTAGTCATGCCTATCGCGATGTTTGCTGTTGGGTTTAGTGATGTCAACAATCAAAATATCTTGTTAGACAATATGCAAATAACAATGTTTGAACCCAAAGATCATCCAGAAAGAAGCGTTTTCTTATCCTCTTATGGCAATAAGAGCACGTTTTCTTCCAAGGTTCAAGCAGAACAAGATGGTGTCCAAGCAGATATTCGCTATGCTGCATTGCAAGCAGGAGCAACATTAATAGCGCTAAAAGATAAAAATATCAGCAGCAACTTTGGCCTTTTCGGAACATACGGAAAATTATCTTTTACTCCTAAAAACAAGGAGAGCTTTCAAAAAAATATGTTTGATAAATGGTCACTCACCGCATATGGAAATATTCAGCATGACAGTGGCATCTATGCAAGTGCATTTCTCTCTTATGGAATTTTCAAAGAAGATAACGCCACAGCTCTCATCAAACATACCTCAAAAGTGAAGAATAGTAAAACATTAGGAGCCGCGGCAACTATTGGTCAAAAACTGTCAACCAGTTTGGAAGGTGTAATCCTAGAACCGCAAGCACAACTTGTATATCAACGTCTCATGCTTGGTTCTTTATCAGATAGGAGTTCTTTCTCAGATGACGATAACTCTAAATCAGATGGCGATAACTCTAAAATAGACATAAGCAAACCTCATCAATGGTTGATCCGTATTGGTGGACGTTTGACACAAAACAAAGGCCATGCCCTTTCCTTCTACGGCAAACTGAACATGATCAACACTTTTAGTGAAAACTTTCCGTTTGCTGCTATGGAATCTTTAATCGAAGGTGGTTTTGGTATTCAGGCGCACTTATCGCAAAATATCGAGCTTCATAGTGATCTCAGCTATCAACATAAACTCAAAAAAGATGGCATCTCTGCAATAAATATTTCCGCTGGAATGCGCTATCACTTTTAAAAATACTTATATTCCTATCTTGAAATATAACGTGCTCTCATTATGTTTCGTTTTGTCTCTTACAAAATAAACATAATGAGGCCAAGGTTTTATCTTCTATTAAGAGAGGGGAAACATTTAGGAATACATCCATATGAAAAAAAGTTTTTTACTATACACAGTTTCTGGAGTTCTGTTTTGTTCTTCCACCAGCTTGTCTAATGCTCTTCATGATACGAATACACAACCTACGATAGCTCTCTCTTCTCTGCAACCCACTCATCAAATAGGTGCATCCAGACCTTCTAATCCCTATTCAAATGCATCATCTTCGTATCCACCTTCAACATCTAGGTCTACAAGAACAACCAGAAGCTCTTCTCCTACAGGGAGTGAATCTACAACGCCTACTTCCACAAGCACTCTACCTCCAAAAACGCAACTTGAAGTAAATACAGAAGATGTACAATCTACCCCTACAGCCACACAAGACACTATTACACAATCTCCAGCGATAAGAACAGCTTCAACGACAGGAATGGAAGCAAAATCTAGAAGACGTTCAGGGGCGCCATCCTCTTCTACAAACTCTTCCAGAAAAAAAACGCCCGAAAATTCTGCTGTATCCTCACAGTCAGAACCTACAAGCACGGAAGCTACAAGACTAACAACAGAGCTATCGCCAACGCCTAAAGAACCAGAACTCGCACAGCCAATATCTTTAAGACTAGAAACTGGACAATCAGCATTACCGGTACCGCCAAAATTCATAAAACCAGCGCCCGTGCAATCTGCCTCAACACAAAAGGTATCTGCAAAATCAGAGCTTGAAAAACCAATATCGCCAACAAAACAACCTGAAAAACCTGCACAAACTGAGGATATAAGCTCTGGAGTTGAGGCTACAAACGGTAAGACCATAACGCTACATAACAAAAAAATTCAAGACAATGGTTTTGCTGTACATGCAGATGGAAATAATTCAAAAGTCAACATGATAGGGGGAACAGTTGATGCACGTTTTGTTGCACTAAGCGTATCAGATGGTGGAGAAATTGATGCTACAGGTATTACTGCAACAGCAGAAACAGCTGGTTTGCTAAACATGAGGGGCACAATCAAACTTAAGGATTCAAGCGTACATGTCACGGGAAATCATGAAGCAGACGGTATTATTTTCCGCAATAATCAATACTATACCCCTGGAAAACAATATACACGCAATGCTGAAAGAAATGCCAACGCCGTTCAAGAACAAGCTATTCCTAATAAAGATAAAGTAACTCTAGAGAATACAAAGCTTTTTGTTGAACATGGTAGCGGTATCAACCTTTATGGAACAGGCGTAGACGGAGAAGTCAACCTTAAAAATTCAGAAGTCCATGCCGATATTTTATTAAAAAATATAAAGAACGAAAGTGCCTCCACAAACACTATTACATTAGTTGCAGACCACTCTTCTTTAGAAGGTCGGGTAAGAACTTCTAAAGATAATAGAACAGTTTTTGATCTAAAAGAGGGTACGAAATGGCTTTTAAAGGCGAATAAAAATGCCACAAATAATGATAATATTTTAAATGACTATAGACAGTTTGATGTTGATGAAAAATCATACTCTAATCTTTCTGAATTGCACCTTACAGACAGTGTCATTATGTTTGACAAGCCAATGGAGGGACATTATCAAACTCTGTTTATAGGACCTAATCTTTCGCAAGAAGACGAAACGACCCACACAGCAGCGGTTTATAGTACAACAGGTATTGCAGAAATTTATGTAAACACTCAATGGAATAAACATTCTCCTATCACGGAGCAACAGACTGATCGCATTGTGATTAATGGTGATGTCTCAGGGAGTACTGTTGTTCACATCAATCTCCAAGAAACAGATAAAAAAATAACCGATAGCTCTGCTGTTTGGGAAGAACGCATGGCGTCACTTCCTTTAGAGACACATGGGATTTCAATCATTCAAGTTTCCGGACAAGCAAATGAAAATTCCTTCACGTTAGCAGGAAACTATATGACAATAGGGAAACAACCTTATAAGTATGTACTTACAGGCTATAAACCTGGAACATCTCATGAGAGCCAAAATCTTTTTGGTAAAAACAGTAATTTCTGGGATTTTCGCTTACAGAATGCCTACATTGATAAGGATAAAAAGGTTCGAGCCCTTTTACCACAGGTAGCAAACTATTTAACCATATCTAATACTTTGTTTTCTGCTGGATTTACTGATGTAAACAATCAAAACACGTTGTTAGACAATATGCGCACAACAGTATTTGGGGCAAAAGACAATAAAAAAAATGGTATCTTTTTCTCTTCCTACGGCGAGAAAGTCACCTTATCTTCCAACCGCGATCCATTACATTATGGCTATGGTGCTGATGTAAACTATACTGCTTTACAAATAGGTGTCATATTAGCCGCCTTGGAAGGTAAAGACATAAGCACACATTTTGGTCTTTTAGGAACATACGGAAAACTTGCCTTTACGCCCAAAGAGATGCAAGATTCTGAAAAGACAACTCTTGATAAATGGTCTCTTGCCGCTTACAGCAGCATCCAACATAGCAATGGTATATATCTAAACACACTTCTTTCTTACGGAACCTTAAAAGGAAATATTACCACGGCTCTTGTTGGGAATGCCGCAAAATTGGATGGCACCGAGATGCTTAATATATCTGCAACCATTGGTCAGAAATTAGCAACCAATACAAAAGGGCTGGTCTTTGAACCACAAGCTCAATTCATTTATCAAAATCTCATGTTTGATATTTTCTCAGATACCAATGGCTTAAAAGTAGACATGGGCAATCCACATCAATGGTTGATCCGTTTTGGTGGACGTTTAACAAAAACGATAATGGCTGTTGAAGAAAACAAGGCTGTTTCCTTCTATGGTAAAATGAATGTTATCAGAACTTTTGGCGATGGTAAAACAATAAAAATTGCTGATACCTTTCATGTTGATCCTACCGGCTCTTCAGTTGAGGGAGGCATGGGGGTGAACGCATATCTTTCTCAAAATATCGTACTAAACGCCGATATCAGCTATCGGCAAAAACTGCAAAAAGCCGGTGTATCTGGCACCAATTTGTCTGGCGGAATACGTTATCGTTTCTAAAGCAGAAGTTAATTTTAACTTAAATAAAAGGGCAGCACAAAGTGCTGCTTTTTTATTTAAATTTATATATTTTTTAAAATTCTCAAAAATCATTATCACATCAAAGAAGATTTTGACTTATAATATTTCTTTTGCATATTGAATAAAAAACTAAATACCTTAGCATTCTCTCATCAAAATACCCCATAAAGTTTTATGTCTTATATCACCACACCTCAAGCGATGATGTTTTTACAGCACAACAGAATAAGCATTCATGCATATTTTTAAAAAAGTCAGCCCCTTCTTCGCTGTGGACGCTCTATTTATTTTAGATGATGTGCATTTAATATACCTGCTATAAAGACTTAGTATCTGGTATAAATTCTTAAAGGCATGTTTTTCCTCTAAAATCTCAATGCTACAGCAACTCCATCATAAGACAAGCATTTGATTTATAAAGACAATTAATTGTTTTGCATGTTAAATGAGAATCCAGAATATCGTAAGATTCTTTCATTTTAGACCTGTTCCATGTTGAATCAACCAAAACCATATCTCTTGCAAGTGACAAGGGGGAAGAGCCATAGGGATAAAAAACTATTAAGAAAGGATTAAAAATGCCTCTAATAAACCATCTCAAGTGCTAAGGGCTGTAGCAACATTGGAAGAAAGCAAAGAATATAACAATATCAAATTGCTCTTTTATTAAGCATAAAGATGGTCGTACCCTATAGATTTTATATTATTTCCATGGGGACTTTTTATTATACCATTCACAAGCGCCGTTGCATCAAAGATGTCGTTGCGCCGCCCCACAAACACCATCACGAAATAGACTTGAGAGCTTAGATATCTCTTTAAAACAAGGCCGTGAATTAGGAATAACAAATCCATTCTATTTTGAGCATTTTGTCGTGCATAAAGGACGTGCCCCCAGTAAAAAACACAATAAAAAAAGCGTGAAACAATACGTAATCTTCATTATTTAACAGATAGTGCTTTAGATACTTTTGAAAGACATAAAGCTAAATTAAAAGACGGCAGGACAGAGGGAAGCTGATTTCTCCCCCTTTATTCTTTCACAATGAGATTGCCGCCCCATTTCAAATATTACGCCAACAAAGATATACGCAATATATCCACTCAAATCTGGATGCTCTCTCCAATCTGACATACAAAAACTAAAAACAGCAGAAAGAAAATATTAAACCGCTTTAATTTTTGTCTCAAACATATAGATTTAAACAACGAACCGCTTCATATCACCACACTTCAAAGGACAATACTCCATGAGGCTTATAGGCAATATTCATCACATACTCTTCATCATTCATGCTTTTTGCTGACTTTGTGGTTATGGCGGAGTGAATGCACCAGATCCCATCCCGAACTCGGCCGTGAAACGCTCCAGCGCTGATGGTACTTTGCCTTAAGGCACGGGAGAGTAAGTCGCCGCTCGGTCTGCTAAATGCATGCAAAAGACTCTAATGTATAAACCTTACATTACCACAGCCCCAAGGAAGCTGTTTTTAAGGCATCACAGGCTGGTCTAAATATCCTCTTGATCGGCCTCTCCCTAAACTAAAAAATGAAGCTCCCTATTAACTTAGTCTGCAAACAATTCTCTGTAAATAATCCGCCTTCTCTGAGTTCTCTTTCAGCCAGTTTCCCAAAGCATGCGGTTCACATCACTACACCTTAAAAGACACTGTTTTAAGAACAGCATTTTACAGTACAACAGGATAATAATTTAAATACCCAAATGCACTTAAAACAAGTCTACTCACTAAACGCACTATTTATCCAAATCAACTGCCCTACCTAATCATTGTCATGACTTAGAACAGCCCGTATTAAGCAGATTTGATCATTCCTCTATTTCTTTTGCACGTCCAGATAGCTGTATAGCTTTAGAAAGATCATTAACTGCATTTAAATGTGTTTGAAGTAATTCACTATTACGCTGTAATTTTTCTTGTAAATCAGACAACAAACTTTCAACCTCATGCTCAATATCTTGATTCATATAGCGCTTCACATCACTCATGGATTTATTAAGATCACGCAAACCACGTATTTTACGCAAATTTATTTCTTCGTAATCTGGAACACCACTGCTCTCTAGCATATTGCTTTCATAATCAACAACTTGAGCTAATCCTTTAACAGCAGCAACAAATTTTGTCATCGCCCAATCACGATCAATAAGATTATTATCAAGAACTTTTGCTTTTGCTGCAAAACTATCATCACCATATTGCACTACAGACATTTTTACTTCCCCTTCAACACTATTGTTCAATCTTACTTTCAAATGAGGGAGATTAAACAGGTTCTCTTCAATGCTGATACACTCAACCAAGCTCGTGGTGCAAACATTGCTCAAACAACAGCACGACAATCCTTCAAAGCGTATACCACTTCAACTTTCAACGCATTCTCTTCAAATATTTTTCTTGCTTTGCTCCAAAACCATCATTGCGGCTATACTAATTCATCAAAACGCTATAAACTCAAACCTTACGATAATATCGAAACTTCCATATTTGTTCTGTCTATTTCGCTTTACCGATTTTATCTTTGCCTATTTTATCACCAGTACGTCTTCAACAGAAAACAACAATGCTCTCACGAAAACTTCGGCCACAAAAACTATCTGCCGACAAAAACCCGCAGCCTATCTTGCAGCATATAAAAACGTAAGCCCATTAAAAATTTCAGCATTTTACCGATAGCAGCATTTTACCCTCCATAACCGTATGGCTCTCTCTGCACCTAAACCTGTATACCTTCTGGCGTCCCATAAGATGGCACCCTACAAGATCAGTTTGCACCCATTCAAAAAGACACCCCCTCTCCCATGCTCTTTCCGCACACATGCAGTATTTCGCATAAAACACAAAAAGAATGCTCTTTTGAACAGATCAGCCATACAGCAATATAAAAAAAGACATCTTAAAATAGCTAAACAGCCATCAATCTTCCTTTTTTAAGTTATCATTCGCTTTTCTTTGCAATGAACGACTATATAAGATTTTTTGAACCTTTTCAAGAGTTTCTTAGCCAATCAGTTCGATACGTCTTCAATCGCATATTCACGCGCTTGTTTTAAAGAAACATCTCTTAAGTGCACCCAAGCCTATTTCGCGCCGCGGCCCATGAATGGTATAATGATAAATCTTCCATGACATGTATAAAATCCATTGAGCACTTTCCATCTTTACGCTTAATAAAAGAAGCAAGCCAGCACCATCACATATTGTTCTAACCCCTTATGTTCTGATACCCTTGGCACTTGAGATGGTTCATAAAAGCGTGGCCTTTCTTGTACAATTTCTCTGCGCATGGGAGCTCCCTGCTTGTAACTGCAAAAGACATTGTTTTGATTAATTCACCACGAAACAAATTTGGAATGAAAAAAATTCCAGTATTCAGGGCTCTAATTCAAGTTGAATAACGATAGATTATCATTATAAATCAAAATATTATCCAATGCATAATGCTTAATGCTCCCCCACATTGATATTTTCAGAATTTCCACAGTATCTTCCTATAGATTATTTCGCTCCATAAAACAGTTTGCTCTTAATATCGCGGCTTTACATGCGCTACTAGTATAAAAACAGAGAAACAATCATTTTATAATCAAGGTACAATTTTTGTTACGAACTTTCTCTCGTTTTTAACCTTTTAAATGCGGCTCTTCTCTTTCATAATCATCACATTTCAAATCTATTCCATGTTGAATAAATTAACATCACTTGCTTGCACATCACAAACAACGCCCTGATGTGTTGATAAAATACGCTGAAAGAAAAATGCCTCTTATGAACCTTAGCAAATGCCAAGAACTATAATAAATATTGGAAGCAAGCGTACGATGATTGTGACTTGCTCTTTCATAAGTATAAAGATGATAGCATTCTACAGATTTTTATATTATTCAAAGTTTATATTATTTCACGAGAGCTTTACTGTTATACTAGTCACATTTACCGTTATACCATTTACGAGTGTCATCGTAAAATGTCTGTCGTGTGCGTTGAGAGATGTTTCTTTAAAACAAGTACATAAATATGCAATACTAATATACAACATAAGTATATTTCGTTTGGAACGTTCTTTACTTTTGTGCAAAACATGCCCCATTAGAACAGCATTAACCAATCTTGCTATGAGATAAACGATCAAAAAACATTTTTGTCTTCCTCCGCTCACCTTAAAGAACCAAGATCTTAACTCCATCTGCTCTGTACGCAGTCCGAATTTTTGTCAAACGATCTTCTCTTGACTTCCACTCTTGTGATTCACTTAAACGAAAGGCTCAACAAATAAACCTACGAATATTCATCGCACACTAAAAAATACTTAAACATTCCAAGAAAACTTATATGCCTTATATTACCGTTATAAATGACAGTGCTTTATAGCATAACAGGAAAAAAAAGTTTCCAGCAACACAAAACTTACAAAAGCAATCAATAGTCCTTTTAAAGCTTTCTTTTTTAGGATTCACAATACTCCCACTCCTTAAGCTTTTATAAAAAAGGAACGATTTTAAGCTTGCCGAATATATTGTAGCAGCATATATTACAGATATGTAACATATTGTTATTCATAAAATCACCTCAAAAAGAACAGAAAGAGGTTTTTATGGCTGATCTCGTAAAAGCCGCTATGCTTTACTCAACCTTAATTATCACCATCAATGCTTTTGTTGTTATTTTAGTTCTCGTAATAGAAATATACTAAGCATACTCTCTTGGCTTATTGTAGTTTGCGCAAATAAGCATCTTAATTTCACATAAGATCAAAGAAAAATTTTAATTCTACAGATAAACCACACACCCAATTTCAAACATCACTTGCAACTATTTGAGTGTAAACTCTGCTTTTTGTATGCATTTTTAACCATCAGTGTCCGTCTTTTCACGCTATCTTGAATCTCAACTTCATTCCCACCTTAAAAAACGAAATTTTCTACCAGATCCGATCTGTAAATACTTTGTCTCCATTATTGAGTAAGCTCCTCTTGCTTCCCCCCTTCAGGGCATATCACAATTTTAAAGGATAATATTTCATGAAGCTTATAATAAATCTATTGAAAACCATCTTTACCCTTATGAGAAAATAAACCAGCAGCATCACACACTTTTCCAGCCCCAAATGTTGCAAACAATCTTTAGCACTTGAGATCGTTCATAAGAGGCATTTTTACTTCTTTCTTCAACAGTTTTTATCCACACGGTTCTCCATGCTTGTAACGTGCAAGCAGATGGTTTTAATTGATTCAACCTAGAACAGATTTGGAATAAGAGAATCTTACTATATTCGAGATCCTTATTCAGTATAAAATAATTAAATTATTTTTATAAATAAAAGTGTTATTCAAAAAAATATTCATCACACACTCGAGAACAAAAAACACCTCATACGTAAATTTTTATATGAGCTCCACCGCTCAACATGATAATATTACGACACAATCAAGATAAAAAAATAACAAGGGAAACCCTTGCAAACTCAGAAAAGAGAGGGGAAAAATAAAAAGGTGTGGAAGGCGCTCAATTCCTCACAAATCCGGCAAAACCGTCCTAGCAAAACTGCATCACATCTTAACTAATGTTATAATATTCTCAAATCAAAAGCAATTTTTTAAAATAGTTTGAGAAAAACATTTGAGTATGAAACGATAATAATTACATTCAGAATGTTTTTCTCTTTATTAAAACAGAGAAAAGTAATTCCCAAACAAATGTTTCCTCCCAATTTTTCCGAAATTAGCCGCAACGCTTAAAGACGATCTTAGTGTGATGAAACATTTATTTGTGATAAAGGCAAAAAAACACCCCAAAGATAAATTTAATCTCATATTTTAAATACATGTAACCAAAACATTAAAAAATTAGCAGTAACACGTAACAACTCATTGGGAGGAAATACTATCTACAATTGAAAGCACTTTTGGGCTGAACAAATGACAGTATAACATCCGTTTACACAAAGAGTACAGATCGTAAACGACTAATTCTTGAAGCCATAAAAAGACTCTCTAAAAGTTAGAGAGAGCCTAAAAAACGCAATAGAATCAATAACTAAACAATTCCTTATTTATTGAGCTGTATGTTTTTAATGAATGCCAAACATAAGTTCCATATATGCTTGTCTGGCATGTTGGCAATTTTTAGATTTCTCCATAGAAGATTGATCCAGCTTTTCACATTTTTTTGCCCACTCTTCGAGTAATGTTTTATCTTTCTTAAATTCCGCTACGCTGTAAGTTTTTTCGCAACCAGCAACGACAAGTCCAGTACAAACCAGCAATGCTATAATAATGGCTTTATTCATGATTTAATTCCCTTCCTTTTTCTCTTCAGTTTTTTTCTCGTCATCATGTACAAAGCTCGAACCAGGCCAATCTCGGGCATGAACTTCACGATACGCTTTATCTGCGTTTTTACAATTTTGAGAATCTAAATCCCCTGATATTATGCATTTCATTGCCCATTGCTCGAGTAATTTTGGATCTT
The DNA here is from genome assembly GCF_042195435.1 of Bartonella sp. CL162QHHD. Lineage (NCBI taxonomy): Bacteria > Pseudomonadati > Pseudomonadota > Alphaproteobacteria > Hyphomicrobiales > Bartonellaceae > Bartonella > Bartonella sp. CL162QHHD. The sequence continues at coordinate 10,420 of NZ_JBHIOG010000019.1, read as the reverse complement.
TCTTAAACTCTGCTACGCTATAAGTTTTTTCACAACCAGCAACGACAAGTCCAGTACAAAGCAGCAATGCTGTAATAATGGCTTTATTCATCAATAAAATTCCCCTTTTTTTCAAATTTACAAAGTTTAGGACACAATTTAGCACCCGATTAAAATTGTACATTCAGTTCATTGTGCATTTTCAAAAATTTTAAAATCCACTTCTGTGCGCGATTTTTCCCAATCTATGATGATAAATCGCGTACAAAGAAAAATACCGCTATCAATATATTTTTATGATTTAATTATTGTCCTGCTGTTTTTCAGTTTCATTCCCCTTTTTGCTACTTTCACGAAGTTCCTTTGCAAGATTTCTATAATGCTCTTGAAAAAGTTCCATATCGGCTTGCATGACATTTTGACAATTCTTGGTTGCAAAAGCAGAGGGGCCCATTTTATCGCATTTCTTTCCCCATTCTTGCATCAATTTTTTATCTTTCTTAAATTCTGCTACGCTATAAGTTTTTTCACAACCAGAAACGACAAGTCCCACGCAAAGCAGTAGCGCTGTTATAATGATCTTGTTCATGATTTAACCCCTCTCTTTGTTTTATATTTTATTAACAATATCTTTGGATTCACATCCCCTCCTATATTGTAACCTTGCGTCTAATTTTCCTTTGCAAATACGTACACTTCCAACGCAAACATGTTAAATCATGAAAACTGCCTTTCATTTATCAGACTTGTATTTGTAACATTATCTGCACGGCAGCTCTTTGTATTTGAAGTGTTAAAACTTCAGCAAAAATTCTGATATCTTGACATTCTCAAAAAGCTTTTTAATCATTTCTTTTCCTTCAAGAACCTCTTGGTAACGAGAAGCAGCACGATATCTTACCCAAAATTCGTCATGCCTATATCCATTGCAAATTCCCTGCAAACGAAAAAATACACCTTTTAATCAACAGATTGCGCTCTTATCATTTCTAAACCACCGGAAAAGAAAGAAAGCTTTAAGTCCCCCCTGTACTTTTTAAAAGCCAATAGAAATGCTAAAAAAGCGATCTTATACATTCCAATTGAAGAAAAAAGCCTATTGCCTTGCGTACCATTACGACTGGCATTAACTATTTAAGACTATAAAATCATATAAATGTAAGAAATATTGTCTATAATATGCTCAATGACTTCTTTTGTTTATTAGGAAAACTTATAGCGCGTCAATATCAGTAAATTTTACTTATTTTTAGCCCCCCCTTTATAAACAATGAATATAATTTAATAAAACGGATTGCTGCATAACAGAAAAAAATAATCAACGCTACTCTTAATTACATTATTTACGCATGTATTAAGTACAATAAACAAAAAAATAACCTGATGTTTAAAATCATTATCAAGATAATTTTTATGGAAGAATAAACTTATCTACTCATCTAGCGGATAAGATCACAAGTAGTATGATGATTATCACATTTATAGGGAAAAGTTTGAAACGGAGAATTTTTCGCAAACTCATAGCTCTTTCATGCGATGATACAGAACCTTATGAAAAACAACTTGAATGAAGCAACCATCGTGAAAAAAGAAGAGCACTTTTATTATTAACTTCGTATAAAAACAATCGATATCATCTCTAGAAAAAGCACTCAAACCAACGAAATTATCGTATCATTTTTTACACTTTTCCGTATTTTTGTGAAAGCAATTCGCGGACCTCATCAGCTATTTTAGTTCCACGACTTGCACAACTGACCTTAATCAACCGATGCAAACTTTCTGGTATATCAATCGTGAGGCGCTTCATACCTCCACTCATGCTCCCTTTGTGGCTTCCTACCCATGCATCCGCTGTTAAAGGAATTGATTTATTCGTTGGTTTTGTGCCGATTTTAATTTTTTTATTCATCGCGCTAACTCCTTGATTTCGGCTGCAACCGCTTCAATCTCTGCTGCTGCTGGTCCTTGCTTATCAACTTCATAAACCGCCTTCCCCTGTGCTGCTGCTTCTGCAAAAATCACGCGCTGCGCAACGCTAGAAGAAAGAACATGCACAGGGTATATGCCAAGAGCTTCGTTCACATCACGCCCTATCGCTGTATTGACTATTTTACGATTAATGACAAAAGCAGATTTGAGATTTTCTTTATAAACACGTGCTTCGTCAATCAGCTTTACAATTCCATCCGCTGCCCAAATATCATAGGGACTAGGCAAAACAGGTATAAGCACCAAATCCGAAGCCATAAGAGCACTACGAGCAAGATCAGTTACACGCGGAGGACCATCGATAATAATATGATCATAACCATGACCAATCTGTATAATCTCTTTGTGAACCGTTGCACGCGGTAAACCAATAACCGAAAACAAAGGTGCATCTTCACGCGCAGCAGCCCAATCCAATGCGCTTCCCTGTGGATCAACATCAATAAGCAATACCCGTGCACCGGTACGGGCAAAACTGGCCGCAAGATTAACACTCAACGTCGTTTTTCCGACACCTCCCTTTTGATTCAAAAGTCCAATAATCATTTATTACGCCTTTCAGCATTATCGTTTTTACGATTATACAGAAAGTAATAAAAGAAACAAGCATCCAATACGTGCAAAATAACCATTTCTCCTATTTTTAGGATAAATAACAATAGCCCGCAATTTTTTATAATATTCTTTTAGCATGAGCAAAAACATTATGAAGATGATATTCTTGAAAAGAACAAAATAAATTTAAAAGAGGCATGCTCTTCTTCCCCCTCCCTAAAACGAAGATTCTTAAATCCATGTCGATCTGTAAACAATGCGCTGTAAATGATCCAGCTTCTTATTTTGCGCCAGCCTTTTGGGCTTCTCCCTTCATGCAATCCACTTAATACAACTCTACAAACAAGCTCCACTCTGAATATACAACAAACTATAAGGAGAATTCATTGTTTTGCACGTTGAATGAGAGAGCCGAAATCAGGAAGATTCTCTCATTTCATGCCTCTTATATTAAATTAATCAAAATCATATCTCTTGTACGTACAAGCAGGGCTGGCGTGTGGGCAAGAACTGTACAAAAAAGGATTTAAAATGCTTCTTATGCAGAATCTCCAGTACCAAGAACTATTACAATATTGGGGGCTGGCAAATATAATAGGTGCCGACTTCCTTCTTCATAAGCGTAAAAAGGGTGGTGATCCATGAATTTTATACTCTTTGACGCTCGACAGAGTAAAATGGGCTTAAGAGAAATAAGGGTGCCTCTAGCAAGCGCGTAAACAAGCAACACAATGAAATGTCTATGTTTAGTAAACACTATAGATTATCCATAAAGACCAAACATCCGTCTTTCATAAATCGCATAACGAACATATTGCGGAGTGAGATATTTTGCATCTTATAGCTCATTTTTCCCAAATAGATTTTCTCGACAAAAAGAATATTTTTGTTAAGATGCCACTGAAAAACTTACCTTCATTATGTTCTTTCTATATACCAGACCAGAGGGTATCGTGAAGATCATGCAATTGGGAATAAACAAAAATGAATTTACAACAAATTGAACATGATATTTTTATCAGCGCCCAACTTAGCATAGAAAATATCAAAACATTGGCACAAGCTGGTTTTAAAACAATTATCTGTAACCGCCCCGATCACGAAGAGCTCCATCAACCTGACTTTTCTAGCATTAAAACGGTCGCAAATGAATATGGCATAAAAGCCTATCACATTCCCATTTCTCCTCCAACTATAGAAAAGTCAGCTGTTGAAGCCATGCAAACAATTTTAAAAACAGCCTCTCTGCCTCTTCTTGCCTATTGTCATCACGGATCACGCTCGCTGCATCTTTATCGTTTAGCGCGTCTTTAAACAGAGGGTTCGCACACTTCCTCCTCGCCTTAAAAGACGAAAATTCTTAAATACACATCGATTTGTAAAAAACAATCTGTCAATAATCTTTGTCTTGCGCCTTTCCCTTGGCTTGCCACTTCATAAAACTCTACAAGCAAGCTTTGCTCCTCAATATACAACAAGCATGCACACCCGACGCCATAAAAATGCGTGAAAATTCATATGATGATCAAAGAAAATTATTTTCACCTCACTTTTTATCACTGCTCCACCTTCTTTTTCTCTTCCTTTACCAATAGGAGCTCATTCGTACGCCACAGACACCTAAAACGACAGTAAAACCACTAAGAAAACCCCATATTCCGAATAAAAGGCGTGCAAAGTATTTTATAAAAAAAGCCGTAAGCCATAATCTATGATTAACTACAACATATTGATTTATAACAATTAATTATTTTGCACGTTGAATGATAAATCCTAATACCGTAAGATTCTCTCAAGTCTATTTATAGTGAAGCAATCAAAAGCGTGTTTCTTGCATGTCACAAGCAGGAAGTATTCGTGTGAAATAAAACGAGTTAAGAACAAACTCTCATAAACGCTCTCAAATAGCCAAGACTGTACAAAACTGAAGGCTTGTCAATATAACGGATGGTGTCGGATTGCTCTTTTATTAGGCATAAAGATGATAGCGCTCAACGAAGCTTGCACGATACCATTCATGAGAGCCATCATGAAAATGAATATGGGAAGCGTTGAGAGATATTTCTTCAAAAGAAGCGCATAAATTAGCAAAACAAGGATATTCCAGCATTTTATTTTACCTGTGGGGCGTGATATCCTATTCAAAGAACAACAAAAGCCTGAAGCTGTTATTTTCATGATTTAAGAGATATTGCTCTGGACCCTTTTGAAAGTAGCAAAGCCGAATTTAAAAAAGACTGTCATCTGGACTGATTTTCCCCTTTATAACTTCATATTTTCCCCAATAAAGCTGTAAACCGGTTTCAGAGATTACGCAAATGGATAATGCAATAGGGCTCTCCTCATCTAGCATACAAAAGCTGTAACAGTAGAGAGAGCATTAAAGCGCCTTAATCCTTATCTCAAACATACTGCTCGCGTTGAGGAACACTAAAGAAAAAGTTTTATAAGAAAAACAACACCATAAAGTCACGAATAGACCGAACATAGATTGGAAAGATGTTCTAACTTTTATCCAATATTTCTATCAAAAAACAACAAAACATTATTGGCTTTGTGTTTTCATATCCTTACAACACTGTCTTTCCTTTTCATTATAGGCGTTACATTTGTGAAAGACAAAGGAAATATATGGATAGTTTTTAACTTGAAAATCTGAAAGATTGACGTGTTACGACAACAAAATTGTGCCTTTATCCATCAAAAGCATTAGAAATTTTGAAACAAATACACCTGCTTTCTCGCAATGATTTCTTTTATCTACAATCAATCGCAGTCTCCTTAATATGCATTCCCCATCACAATATACAAGAGAAACAAAACTTAAAGCATTTTCCAGCAGCTTCATTCTCGTTTACGTGATTGGTTAGCACGAAAACTGCTGCTGACCACTAATCTTCTTCACAAGACTCGACAAACAAAACTTTTGTAAAAATATTCATTACATAATACAAAATATCACATGCGTAAGGTTACACGAACCAACTCTCATCATAAACGATGATACGGCATAAATGACATAATAAGCCAAATTAGAAAAAAGAAACAATAAACTTTTAAAATAAAAAAAGTCATCAATTAAATTTTATCAAACTATAAGCTTAAAATCGCAAGAAATTTTAAAAACAGCCTTTCTCCTTCTTCACGTCTATTATTGCTAAATAGGCTGGTTGCTTATTCTTTACTGCATCTTTTATGATGAGTTTTAACGTATCAGAAAGAAACAAGCAGTAAAGTTTTGAATGACAACAAAAACCATAAAGTTAACTTTGAAAAAAATGATGCCAAAATCAGATCTTCAGATATTCGATTCTCCCTCTCAACAACGGAAAAAACATATATTCCACGATGTTTTGGAATATATGTTTGTGATTATAATCACTTTAAGTGCTATTTTTACGGCTATTCTCTCTTTTTCAGATCAGTTTAGGACATATTTTTAAAAGTAAGCAGCCTATCCAACGTTGATAATGGTTGTACTGTCTTTAAAATTTCTTTTGCTTTTTTTTCATCACGATGCATTTGCGCAATCAAAGGTTCAAGCCCATCAAATTTTTCTTGTCCTCGCAAAAACTGGAAAAAAGAAACGGTACAGCTTTCCCCATAAAGGTCGTCGTTAAAGTCAAACAAATAGGTTTCCAAAAGGGGCGCACCATCTTTAACAACCGTTGGACGACAACCAAAGCTTGCAACACCATCATACAAAACACCATTCGCACGACGCAAACGTACCGCATAAACACCATGAGCCAAACGAACTTGGGGAGGCAACATTTGATTAGCGGTAGGAAATCCCAAAAGACGTCCAAGTTTTTCACCTTGAATAATATTGGAGCGTATCCGATAGTGATACCCTAATAAATGGGCTGCTTTGTCCACTTCCCCTTGTGAGAGAAGTTGCCGAATAAAACTAGAAGAAATGATCAAAGGTTGTGAATCTTGAGAACGAGAAACGCAAGAAACTTGCACAACCTCAAATCCATATTTCTCTCCCCTTTGGCAAAGAAGATGTACATTTCCGCTTTTCTGATGACCAAATTGAAAATTTTCGCCTGTCACCACAACTGAAACATCAAAAACTTCCTTTAAAAACGACTTGATAAATTCGTCCGCTGAAAGAGCGGCAAACTGTGCATCAAACGGCTGTTCAATCACGCAGTCAAAGCCAAGGGTTTTAAAAATTTCAGCTTTTTCAGCTGCCTCTGTCAAACGATAGACAGGAGCTGAATGTTGAAAAAAACTTCTTGGATGGGGTTCAAAGGTTAAAACAACTGCTGGTTTCTTTTTTATACGGGCGAAATCAAGCGCTTTTTGCAACACCACCTGATGTCCGCAATGAACACCATCAAAATTTCCAAGTGCCAACACTGCTCCCCGCCAAGCCGAGGGAAACATATGAATTCCCTGAAGACGCAAAAAATTAGTCATTACTGAAGTGCCCACATGATTGCTTGTGGTTTATAACCATGACGTTCAAGAAAAGAATGCAAAGCTTGCTTATCAACCACACCATTTTGCGTATAATCATAATGATGAATCCCCCCCATAATATAAAGGGCATCAAGACCAAAATGAGCCGCCCCCTTAATATCCGTTAAAAGACCATCACCAATAGCTAAAACTTGACTTTTTTCTACTGTTCCCCGTATTTTTTGAAGTTTTTCAAAGGCACATTCATAAATAGGCGCGTGAGGTTTTCCAGCAATGCGCACCTCCCCCCCTAATTGTTGATAAAGACGAGCCAATGCACCAGCGCACCAAAATTCTTTATTTCCATAATGGACAATCACATCTGGGTTCGCACAAATAAAAGGTAAATTCCGCGACCGCATGCGACGAAACATCTCCTCATAAGCAGAGGGTTCTTCGTCAAAATCTTCAAGAAAACCGCTACAGACGACAACAGAAGCCTCCCATTCTTCAACAAATTCACACTCTAACCCTTCAAACAGCACCAAATCATGCTGTGGACCAATGAAAAAAACTTTACGCGGAGCAGTCAGAATAAGATCGCGCGTTACATCCCCTGAAGTGATAATGGCATCATAATAGTCGCTATGAACATTCATACTTTGTAATTGAGCAGCAACATCTTCCCGTAGCCGAGGAGAATTGGTCAATAAAATGACAGTTTTTCCCATTTGTCGGATTTTATACAACGCCTTCAACGCTGGTTCAAATGCATGTACACCGTTATGCACAACACCCCACACATCACAAAAAACAGCATCATAATGCGCTATAATAGTCTCAATATGGGTAACTTCATTCATGGTGCACCTATCTCTATTTGTCATTTAAAGCTGTCTTTTACTTCAAAATTACTTACCGAAAGATAATACTTGTGTCATCTGCTTTCTCAAACCATATCCCAACTTTTTATCGTCTATAGAGATCATAAGAAATGATAAAATAACTAAGTTATCATTAAGTTGTGCAAAATTCTAAAATGCTTGATAGCAAAAGCTTATCATTCCCCAATGCTCATTTTTCTCATAAAAATTTTAATTCTAACAACAACGACGTTGGTAGAGTTTTTTATCTAAAATACTCAAATTCTTCACTGAGAAAATAAACGTATCCCCCTCTTAAAAACATGCATCATGAGAAAGCCCAATATATTTTCTCATTTCAAATCTGTTTATATTGAATCAATCAAAACTATTGACTTGCACATTATAAGCGGAGAGCCTACAGATAAAAACACGTGAAGAAAGAAAAAATAGCTCTTATGCTCCCTTTCAAAGGCAAAAACTGTCGTAATATTTTGAACTGGCCGAGAGTATATGCCGTCCGAGCATCTTTTTTTCAATATAGCTTTTATCCCATTCATAGAGGCTTTTACACTACACACTTTACGAAGCACCATTGTAAAATAGGCGCTAACATTGAGAAATATCTTCTAAAACAAACATGTGAATATACAACAATCAGATCTATAATGTTTTGAGTTTATTTTGCATGAGGGCTCTTTACTCATAAAAGCTTTCCCCTATCATCATGATATCTCAGACGCATCAAAACAAGCCATTTTGGTATTGGTTAAGAGCAACACCGTAAGCGGTGCCTTGAGCTTAAAAACCAAGGTTTACCTTCGTAAAATGCATATCTGATGTCATGCGTTTAGTAAGCAAACCTTAAAAGTTTGAAAGGCAAACAACCTCTCATTTGGAAAAATCTGTCCGTCTCAAGAAAAACTATTTTTATTGCCAATCTCCTAAAATTACTTTATGAGTCAGAAAGTGTCTTGGTCGCATACGCAACGACCAATAGGGATTAAAAGCCTGAAAACTCAAACATGAATTGACCCCGCTTTGCGGATATCCCGGAATTCCGGGAGATTTTGCTATGTCCAAGTGCTTCTCAGCACTAAAAGCAAAATGCTGATTTGAGTTCAGTACTTTTAACTCCCGGAATACTCATGCGAGGGCGCTCGCAGCCGGTGGGGGAAAAATGCAAGCTCCAAATCTTAATATTGATCTTTTTGTAGGCAAAAAGATTCGCTTTAGGCGAAAAATGCTAAAAATGTCTCAAAAAACATTAGGGCATTATTTAGGTGTCACTTTCCAACAAATCCAAAAGTATGAAAAAAGCTTAAATCGCGTGAGCGCAGGGCGTTTAAAGGAAATTTCCGATATTTTGAATGTTCCACTTGCCTTTTTTTACACTGATATCATCAAAAAAGACAACACCCCGTACCATTATGATGAAATCGCCTCGAGCAAAGAGGAATATTTGCTTTTAAAAAGTTTTAGAGTCCTCACATCTGTCAAACAGAAAGCGATTTTAAACTTAATTTGTGATTAAAATTAAAACGCTTTAAAAGCATAGCTATAGGGTGCTACACGCCCTATTTTTGGCTTTCTCCCCACACCTTCAAAGGATGCCCCCCTTCTTAAACCGGTTGATGAATAATCCGCCTTCTCAAAAATAGCTCCTTCTCAGATTCCCATTTCATATGGTTCCTTTCACAAAATTATACAAGCAAGCCCTCCCTTGAATATTCATCACACTCTCTCATCAAAACACCCCATGTATAAAGTCTTATGTCTTATATCACCACACCCGCAAACGATAGCGTTTTACAGTACAACAGAATAAGCATTTATCCGTATTTAAAGGGGCTACCTTTTCGCTATGGACGCTCTCTTTATTTTAGATGATGTGCATTAATATACCTGCATAAAGACTTAGTATCTGTTATAAAGTTTTAAAGGCATATTTTTCCTCTAAAATCTCAATGCTACAGCAACTCTATCATAAGGCAACACATTGATTTATAATGAGTGTTCATTATTGTACATGTTAAATGAGAATCCAGAATATCGTAAGATTCTTTCATTTCAAATCTGTTCCATGTTGAATCAACCAAAACTATATCTCTTGCAGGTTACAAGTGGGAAGAGGCGTATGGATAAAAACTATTAAGTAAGAATTAAAAATGCCTCTAATGAACCGTCTCAAGTACCAAGAGCTGTAAGCAACACCCACAAGCTGACAAACTGTGTCATGTTGCAAGGCTTACTCCGTTATGAAGCGTAAAGATGGGGGGCTCAATGGATTTACCCTTATACCCTTTACGGATAACATGTAAGTTTTATGTAAAAATAACTTGCTGTATTTATACAGCTTTTTTACTGTGAGGGACGCGTAAATAAAAGTTAGGGAATAGGATTTTCTAACATTTGTCTACAACAGTAGCATTTTCTTTTCTTTGCGCTTCGCTAATCATCTCTAATAATGTTTTGAATGCTTCTAAATCCTCTTGTGAAAAATCTTTTAAAGTTCTAACAAACTCACCAACAGCTTCACGTCTCAACGGATCAGAAGTCTTGATTGTAAAACTTTTGCGACAAGCATCCGATTCTCTTCTCAAAATTTCTGCTACCTCTTG